>JAGQQS010000702.1 GCA_020426105.1 Planctomycetaceae bacterium | reverse complement strand
GTATGTGTGGCTTCTGAGTCTGGTCATCATCGTTCGAAATCAAGGGGCGTGAAGCCATCAACAACGTTGCGACAAGTAGAATTGTTTTCGGTAACACAGCGGTATGCCCCTGAAATTACGCAACGACCTGATCGAAGCTGGTTTCGTAAACAACGACGCCATTGACATCGCGCATCTGAAAAATGATCTGGCTCCGATCGGCGTGCGAAACCAGTTCCACCGAAAGGAATCCACCTTTCACGCGATGAAATCGATGATAGTCCTTGTTCTCTCCGGGCGTTCCTCCGGCGTGCGAATCGCTCGCGGCACCGACGCTGAACTCATGAAGTCCTGAAGTCGGATGAACTGAATGGTACTGCCAATGCCGATCTCCACAGACAACAAAGAAATTGTTCGGGACGTTTGCCTTCAGCCAACCACGAATCTCGTCGCCCTCATGAGCAAAGCCGGCATTCGAATGATTGTCGTTTTTGTTTCCGCGATCCGGCCCAACGAGAGGAGTCGGACTGACGAGCACTTTCCATGTCGCGTCACTCTCAAGAACCGTTCGTTTGAACCACGCTTTCTGCTCAGCTCCCCAGATCGTTTTGTCGGGGCCGTCCGGCATCTTGTTTGGGGAGCGAAAATCCCGACCATCCGTGAACCATAATTGCAAATCGCGGCCCCATCGGAAAGTCCGGTAGCCAGCTTCACCCATCGGCGCCTGCTGACGGAAAATGTTCTGGCCTTCGGCGAATGTCATTTCGCCAAACGTCGCGCCTGGCCCACTGTCATTTGTCAGCGTATCGTGATCATCTTTCAGCCAGTAGGTGGACACATTACGGAGCATTTCAATCAAGCGCGGCAGACTAAACATCCGCTCCCAGTGCAGGCGGGCCAATTCCGGAGTCACGGCCCGTGGTGCATCGTTGTCGTAGTACACAAGGTCACCGGTCATCGTCAGGAACTTCGGCTTGAGCGCGAGCATTGACGGATAAATCGGGTGCCCGTCTTTGTGGTCGCGGTCCGGATAACCCTGGCAAGTCATCACGCAAAATCGCAGATTACCCGGTATCGTTGCTAATGGTGCAGTCTCAAACGTGCCACGTAATGTGTTACCGACGAGCGTTGCATTTACCGCTGCCGACTCAATAACGTAGTGGTATCTGGAATCGGGTATCAGACTGTCCAGGTGAAACTTATGAATAAAATCACTCGATGCATTCACCGACACCCATGCGCTCTCAACCGCATTGCTCAGATCTTCCTTCCGACTGTACCGCAGTCGAATTCGACCCGCTTTGCCCGGACAGGCGCCTTCGATACCTTCGACCGGGACGGTCAGCTCCTGTGGTTTGTGTCGATCCCCCTTCTTTTGACAGACGACACCGTCATTATTCCGCTGCGGATACTTCGTCAGCCGCGTCCAGACAATTGCCGAGGATTCAGTGACCTCGCCGACGCGCGTCCCCGTGGCTTGATACGGACCAGCATTTGGTTCCGTAACATCACTGACCACAGTGTCATCTGCAGTTGCATGCGGCAGAACGACGGCCGCGCCGGCAGCCACTGCAAGGAAATCACGCCGTGTTACCGGTTGAGAAGAAGTTGCTTCATCCTGCATTGAAAAACTCTTAACAAAAGGATTGTGCCGGAACGGTCGCTCTTGAAACTGACACTGGCAGTTACGAACTGAGATCAGACTCTCCACAAGGCCATTTTCCATGGCGAATTTTGTCCAGCAGTCCGGATATCTGTTTCATTGTTGTCCCGTCAATTAGACTGGATTCGCGTCAGAATCTGGATCCCGACACTGGCACTTCACACAGGTCCGGTCAGGGTTAGCTACTCAGTTGTAATCCAGCAACGTCCTGGATTACAGCTTTCCGGTCCGTAGAAACTCGTGCCGCACCGGCGTGGTGACGCGTTCACCGCCCGTCGATATGAACGTGACCTGCCCCGGAGAAAACTCGAGAGTCTGAACCATTTTGAAAGCCGGGGGTACTCGAACGACACCCTGAATGTAATTTACTACGGTCGGTTGACCTTCTTTCAATTCAACGGTCGTGACAACACCTTCTCTGCTGAGCGCATTCTCACCGACTGAGGCTGCCAGACCATCAGCAAAATGAGCGGTCACGTCTTCCAGTCCCAGACAGTTGTTGCGACCGTTCCAGGGATGACCATGTCGACCATGGTTCTCAATCCAGAAGACCGTACTGCGAAGTACTGAAGCATCTTTGAGCGAAAACCAAACGTATCCAACTTCGGAAAAGGTTGCGGTCATCCACGCCGGGCCATTCGTCTTCTCCCACGGTTCATTCATAATCTGCACAAGATCTGCGAACCCCTGTCGCGCCGGGAGGGACGTAAGATCTGCGTCAGGCTCTCCTTTCCAGATCACAGGGACTTTCGTCAAACTATTCCACCGTGTGCCTGGCTGCAACGACTGATACTCACCCAACTTCGGATCGCTGAACTGTCCTGGGTTCGTCATGCCAAATCGAAATGGACTGGCGGCGAGTCGCACTGTCCCTTCATTTTCGGGAATCGCCAGCGTCGCATGATGCCCAAGCGGGACTCGCCCTGTAAAACCAGCAATCGTATGACGAGAATAGATCACGTTCTGCGAGTCAACCAGAGAGAGCTCCTTCGTGACACGGCCACGTCGAACCCGAGTTTCGATCGACATCGTCAGGGTTGTCACGTCACCCGACTTCTTCGTTCCTTCATGGTGCCATTTATTCCCAACGATCTCGCCGTGTGGCGGATGTTTCTCGCCAGCCACCATTTCTGAGTTGCCTCCAAACGGCATACAGAAAAAATCACCTCGTAATGGAACCAACACAGGCGCAGGCATCTCTGCCGGCGATTCATCCTGCCAGGGACTGACATAATACGGCTGCACGGGTTTGTCAGTGTCACGAAAGAACGAAACGGGCGCCATATGGCCTCCCAATTCCGTTACCGCAAGCTCCACTTGCTGCGTGGAAACAATGTAACTGGGTTGTTGATGAATAACGCGGATGTTTGCATCTTCAGCGAAACCGGCTGTCACGCCAGGAGACGCTATCAGCAAAAAGCAGCCGATGTTTTTTAGCAGGAAGTGCATAGTCAATTGTCCTTCACCGGGCAAACAGAACGTCCCACAGTACCAGGCTGTCAGACGATTCTTAAGTGTTATGTCGAACCATGTTGATCGCCGCAAGTCGCAGCGTGCAAGGTTATGATTTCAAGTTGCCATTGCAACCAACCGCAGGCAATTTTCTACTCAGAGGCCCGCACAAGTCGCGCGTCCATCACATTCAGTTGAAACTTCCAACGCCAGATGTGCGGGCATGCCTGATCCACACCATCATTTTTGCGATTTCCGCCCGCCGTCATAAAGTGGCGGCTGGCGGACGTTCCGTGCGACATGCAGACAGAGTTCATCGCAGGACTGAATGGCCTCAGGTCATTTCTCACGCCCCTGGCGACTGTCCGAGTAGAGTGGCGAGTCCGCACCTCGACTCCCGGGCAATGGAGGAACATTTGTCGTCGGAAGCCATGCTTTCAGTGATGCGATCAATGCCACGTGCTGCGGATCCGAGGCAACGTTATTCCATTCATCGGGGTCTGTACGGTGGTCATACAATTCTTCACTGCCATCACTGTAGCGAATATATCGCCAATGATCGGTGCGGACCGCATGATTGTTGGGGCCGAATGTTGTCAGTGCCGGTCGCTCCCAACGCTGAGTCGGATCTTTCAGGAGAGGGCTGAGCGATCGACCTTCCAGATCAGATTTGTCGGGAAGTCCACAGTGTTCTGCCAGCGTCGGAAACACATCAATGAGTCCGACAGCTCGCGAACACGTTCCCCCGGGAATACCGGGGCCGGCAAAAATTAATGGCACCCGAGTACTCTCTTCCCATAAACTTCGTTTGGCCCATCGGAGTTTTTCGCCCAGATGAAATCCGTGGTCACTCCAGAGAACGACGATTGTCCTGTCGGCGGCCCCACTTTTGTGAAGACTGTCCAGCATGGTGCCAATAAGGCTGTCCACAAAACTGCTGCTCGCCAGATACGCCTGCACAGCCGGTTTCCATTCGTCGTTCTCTACCATCCATTCCTGCCGCGGCGCCGTCGGATTGATGGTGAGTTGCCGGGAATACTCACTGAGATCATCCCGATCCGTGGCCAGAGTTGCCGGCAACTGTATGCCGTCCAGTGGATGCAGATCACACCATTTCTTTGACGCATAGATCGGAACGTGCGGCAACGAAAAGCCGACGGCCAGGAAAAACGGTTTTTCCTGACTGGCCAGTGTCGGCAGCTTATCGGCCGCCCACTGCGCTGTTTTATAATCGACCTGCTCTTCATCGGGGATATTTACCTGCCCCCAGTCCCACAGCGCATTTGCCTTCCGCCATTTTTTGGCCAATCGTGTCTTGTCCTGTCGCCAGCCGGAAACAGGTTCGATGTGATCAAAGGAAGCAGGGTCCTGGCCGTGAAACACCTTCCCCCGAGTCGATGCGTAGTAGCCATGCCGACGAAAGAATTGAAAAACGGTTTCTTCGTCCTTTGTGCGATCCGCTTTGCGAAAATCCGGAGCGAGAAAATACATGCCCGTTGTAGAAGGCAATTTGCCCAGCAACATGCTGACTCGTGAACAATTGCAGATCGGAGCCTGGCAATGCGCATTTGTGAAGTTCACTCCCCGAGCCGCCAGCGCGTCAATATTCGGAGTCTTCGCCTGTGGATGACCGCCAAGACAGCCAACCCAGTCGTTCAGATCGTCAATGGCGATAAACAGGATGTTCGGTTTCTGTCCGGCAGACACCAACGATGACCCGGCAGCAACCAGCAACAGGCAAATAATCCGCAAAGAAAAGACTCTCATCAGCGCGTCGTCCGGATCGGATGGGGTGTGAATGACAACATCAAGACCGCCCTCATCCTGATGAATGCGGGATTCCCGGGGAGTCCACGCTTCAAGCCCTCAGATTGAGGTTGCGGAAAACGAAAACCTTCACAATAACGATCCTCGGTAGTGGGAAGTGTTGTGGGCGAAACTAACCCGCCAAAACGGACTCGAACACACGCGTTCAATTTCTTATTGGTTCGCGGGATTCGACCTTTGGTTCCGGCAATTGATCAACGTAACGCGTCAAGAGGGAAGCACGAGTCTATTGGGAATGAACTTACCAGACCATCGATCCAGGGATTTTACCCCGTTCGTGCAAAGCCAGCCGAGTGACTCCGCATCTTATTCTGGCTACTGCTTCATCCGCAGAATGAACATCTGCCGAGTCCGGTCAGAGGTGATTCCAGAAACGAGTATGGCCGTGTTATCGCGGTTCCAACATGGAGCCGGATCGATTCGAATGTCGTCAGCGTACTGGCCCTTGTCAAGGCCTTTGCTGCGAGCGTAGGCAGCGTCGCTCAGGCGATAGACCACATATCGGTTCGTGTTTCCGTCCTTATATCCGTTAGCGAGCCAATTTCCATCAGGTGAAAGTGCGATGTCTCCCTGTGGGTTGCTGAAAATCTCCGACGTTCCCAGTTGACCAATGATCTTCTGCCTATCGACGTCGTAGAGTACCTGTCGTCCTTCGAATGCGCCAATCATTGTATGGCTTGTGGCCCATTCCGGGTGCCCACCAATATGCATGCTTTGCAAGCTCAAGTGCGAACCATCGAGGTGGATCGAGCAGGGCACGTTGATTTTCGTCGCTCCACGTCCGAATTTACCCCAGCCGCCGCGCACAAAGAAATAGACTCGATCACCACTTCGGTTCCACAGCGTGTGGTTGATAAACAATGCTGTCTTGTCCACGTCAGGATATCGCGGCTTGAGGTGATCGGCGAGTTCACGATAAGAAACGAGCAATCGTCGAGTCCCGTTGTTCACATTGACGACGAAAATACCATCAGAGATCGGTGCATTTTCACTTTCGGACCAATCGCAAGCTTCTGGATATCCGGTTACGGCGCGAAGCCGTGCCAGACGTCCGTAGTTGAGGCCAAGAAACTCGCCACCGTTGTGTGAAACACCACTGTTTCCAAGTGGAGCTTCAGCATTTCGGTACTCGTGGATCCGCTTTCTCTTTTGGATGTCATACAGCACAGCAAAGACTTCGCCTGTTTTCACATCCCGATCATTGAAGAAAAACTGCGTGCTGGCGGCGTGAGGATTCCAATAAAACATGGTTCCCTGCTGCGGATTCCACGCGTGCGTCTCGTCAATCCGAATTGTCTCATTGCGGTGTTGGGTGTCGACCAGGACGATCGCAGCCGCTTCATCGGGTCCTGGCATTTGGTCGATACGCTCGATCTCCATCCCCAGTATGTACCAGCCGTCTCCACTCCACGGTACTGTTTTGCACTGGCCGATGTATCCAAAGAAATGATACTTCGGGCCCCGTGTGACTTGTTCGAGCTGCAATTCGAATGACTGGGCATGAGCGCAAGGTGCCCACCAGCAACAAATGCACAAAAATCCGTACATCAGAAAGCGCACACCAAGGCGAACAAAACACCCCGACTTCATCGTGATGATCCCTTTGAGCGAAAAGAATGGTCTTAATCTGAAGCCGGTATTGCAACTCGGGGAGGGCAGGAACCGTCTTTCTTGAAATCATCGTATACGGTTTCTTTTGTGCTTCGGCGAAAGGGTTGCCCGTTCCCTTACAGATCGAGTCGGTGCCGCAGCCAACTCCTGCAATCTATGTACCGCTCGTCGTCTCCCATCATCTCAAATGCCGTCGCAACGCGTTGCCTCTATCAATGCAGGCGACAAAGGACGGTGGCGTCACATGGTAATCCCGGTAAACCATTTTGTAGTAACCATTCTCGTCGGCAACTCCATTCGACATGCGGCCTCCTTCCGCCAGCTGCCAATCAAATTTCACCACAGCGTATTCCAACGGCTTCCCGTCCAGCGTTACTGTGCCCGTTACCGAGCCAAGTGGTGGTCGGTCGGAGTTACTACACCCGGTGATCATACAAACCAGAATTGGCAGAACCAGGTTGCGGCTGAGTTTCATCTTGCTCATACAACTGCCATCATTCGGATATTAACTCGCAATAACGGATTCAGCCGGAACACACTCTACACACGGCCGAAAGGTCAGATGTGAAAAAAGCCGAGCAG
The DNA here is from genome assembly GCA_020426105.1 of Planctomycetaceae bacterium. Lineage (GTDB taxonomy): Bacteria > Planctomycetota > Planctomycetia > Planctomycetales > Planctomycetaceae > SXXK01. The sequence goes on along the minus strand of JAGQQS010000702.1, from coordinate 760 downwards.
ACAGGGTGTTGCTCGGCTCTTGTTTGTCGACCCCGGAAACTGTGGCCTTCCGCGGGCGCCCTGTCAGTACTCAGACCCCGTGAGGCTCTGCTCCACGGAGGCTTCCCAGATTCGCAATTGTTTCATCATTTTGGCCACTAATTCCGGGTGGGCCGCTGCGATATTCTCCGTTTCCGTTGTGTCGTCGACGAGATCGAAGAGAGCGATGTCACCTTCCATCGGAGTCTGTACGTCCCCGGGATTTCTGTGTCGTCCAGTCGTATCAACAATCAGCTTGTAGCGTCCGTCGATAATTGCGGCATCACCGCCAAATTCGGTTTTAGCAACGGGATGACGATAGTTCATAAACTGCGTCGCCGGGTTACCCGCGGTGGGTGTTGTTCCCAGCTGACTTTCCGGTGACATCCAGGGACCATTGGCTTCTTCCGCAGACGCTCCGTATCGCCAGAAACAAATGGGGTGGGGCCGCTCCTTCATGTCCCCCTGAAGCAAAGGCACGAGGCTGATTCCGTCCAGGACTCGATTCGGCAGCGGAAGGTCGAGCAAGTCACAGATTGTGGGTAACATATCTGACGTGACGCAATTCATGGAGGTGTTGCCAGGCTGAGGAATCCCGGCGGGCCACTCAATGATCGCCGGCACACGAATTCCGCCTTCGAACAGGTTTCCCTTGCATCCGTTCAGCATTGGCCTGTACCAGCTGTTGCTGGGTTCGCCGTTGTCGCTGCAGTACCATAGTTCGACTGTCCCAGATTGCTCT
>JAGQQS010000701.1 GCA_020426105.1 Planctomycetaceae bacterium | reverse complement strand
AATGGGTGCACGTTCAAAACGTCAGTATCGAACGCGACAAATCAGGCTATGAGTACTGTACGGACGTGGTGCAATTTCCTCCACCGGCTGACAGCCGTACCTTTATGGGCTTCCGTCGCAAAAACGGTCAGGCTGGCACTCGCAATTACATCGCCCTGATCAGCACCGTGAATTGTTCAGCGACAACAGCGCGTTACGTGGCACAGGAACTTGCGAAATCTGACCTCAGTCGTTACGGAAATATTGACGGCGTGATTCCCGTCGTTCACAAAAGCGGGTGCGCATTTGCCTACAACGGCGAAGATCACCTGCTGCTGAATCGCACGCTGGCAGGCTTTGCACGGCATCCAAACATCGCCGCCTGCCTGGTGCTTGGCCTAGGTTGCGAAACGGCTCAGGCCGGACACCTGCAGGAGTCACAGGGCCTGGTACAACTTGGAAGCGGAAAGAAGTGTGAACCGGATGACTCTCTGCCGATGGTGTTAAATATTCAGGAAGTCGGTGGCGTGCGCAAGACGGTGGACCGGGCGGTCGGTGTGATGCGCGAATTGATGAGCTTCGCTGATTCAGCGCGACGTGAGCCGATCCCGATTTCCGAATTGACCCTCGGCCTGCAATGTGGCGGCAGTGACGGTGCGAGCGGGATTACGGCGAATCCTGCGCTGGGCTATGCCAGCGATCTGCTGGTGGCGTATGGTGGCGGTTCCGTGCTCGCAGAAACGCCGGAGGTCTATGGCGCCGAACAGTTGCTGACACGGCGCTCTGTCAGTCGGGCCGTGGCCGACCGGTTGCTGGATCGAATTCGCTGGTGGGAAGAGTACGCCGCGAAGAACAACGCTTCCATTGACAACAATCCGTCGTACGGCAACAAGCAGGGGGGCCTCACTACGATTATCGAAAAGTCACTGGGCGCTGTCGCCAAGGGAGGCACGGCACCATTAAAAGCGGTCTACCAGTTTGCAGAACCGATAACAGATCGTGGCTTCACGTTCATGGATACGCCGGGCTATGATCCGATTTCTGTGACCGGACTGGTTGCCGGCGGTTGTCAGGTCGTTGTGTTCACCACAGGCAGGGGAAGTTGCTTCGGATGTAAGCCAGCCCCCACGATTAAGGTGGCCACCAATTCGCCCATGTTCCATCGCATGCGTGATGACATGGATCTCAACGCGGGTACCATACTCGAAGGAGCGAGTGTCGAATCGGTTGGGCGGGAAATGTTCGAAAAAATCATCGCCACAGCCAGCGGCGAAAAGACGCTCAGCGAATTGCAGGGGATCGGCGACGAAGAATTCTGCCCATGGATGCCAGGGCCGGTCTTTTGATCATGACTGTCCTGGAATTCCCGAAATTCGCGAGGCTCACGCAGGTTTTGCAAGGGCGGGGCTAATTCGGCCTGCGAACTGCAAACGACACGTTGTCAAATTTCAGCTTCTGACACAGATCATAAATCAGGATGAATTGCTGAACTTCAACTTCGTCGTCAATGTTCAGAATAATCCGTGTTGAAAGATCGGCCACTGCCAGATTCGTAAGACGTTGTGACAGGGCTTCAATTCCAGGCAACGGCTGATCGTCCAGAAAGACGGCGATGGGATTACTTCCCTGCTGGGAAACTTCGATGCGAATTTGAACCGGCGGATGTTCCCATTTGTCAGGCTGTGGCCGTGGGGCAGGTTCGAGCGACGACGTGCTGCTTCCGTTCAGCTCTGCCGGCAGTAGTTTGTCAGCCGTGCTGCCGACCGATGCGCAGATAAAGAAGACCAGCAACAGAAAGACCACATCGATCATGGGGGTCATCGTGTCGCCATCCAGCGAGTTTTCTCGTCCTGGCCGGGATGGTATTTTCATAGTCCGCGAATCGACTCCGTTTCTGGTTCACGCCTGGGGCAAAGTCACGGCGAACCGCAGCCGACGAATGTTGCGGGAGGCACAGTGTTCGATCAAAGTTCGGATCGAGCCAAATTCTGCATTTCGATCGGACCGAATTCGCACTTCCGGCGGTTTCTCAGCATCAACATGAACTTCCTGCAGTTCATCAATGCGTTTCAGAACCTGCTTCTCGGACATGCGCGTACCGGCGACTGACAGCTGTCCATCCGGCTCAATCGTGATTGTGAGTCGATGCGGCGACGCGATGTCGTCGGTCTGCCCTTTGGACGCGAACGGTAAGATCACTTCGCGTGATTGCTCGCTGCGAATGAAGTAGCTCGCCACGAGGAAGAAGATGATCAGCAAAAACACCACATCGATCATCGGTGTAATATTAAACCGCAATCGCGTTCGCCGAAGTGAGGCATCAGGCAGGCGCATTAGCAGGCCTTGTGAAACGACAGAGGATTCTCTGAAACATCCGGAACGCAGGGAATCGTAGCGTCAATCCGTTTTCTTCACCAGACGAGCGCCAACTATCAGCGTAGTAGTTCTGGCGCTTGTGAGACCTCCGGATCGATGTTTGTCTGGCAACTCATTTTGTCAGGCAACTCGTTTCGTCTGCAACCAGAACATCGCCCGTGGTTTTGGGCACCAATCACATCTCAAAACGCAATGCCAGCCGGACAGCTTTTCACTAAAAACAAAAATTAACAACCATTCTGCACTTGAAGAGAAATTCTCGGGACGGTATTCCCGTTCTTGGTGCAGTGTGAACATGAGTACTGTGTGCTGTTTTGTATCACCCGTAGTGCGCCACTTATCTTCGGCTTCTTTTACGAAGGAAATTAGGTATGACACGTACAGTAAGAAGAGATCGACGCGCGTTCACGTTAATTGAGTTGTTGGTTGTCATTGCCATCATCGCCGTTTTGGTGTCTCTGTTGTTGCCGGCAGTTCAACAGGCTCGGGAGGCAGCTCGCCGCACGCAATGTCGCAACAATTTGAAACAAATCGGGCTGGCGATGCACAACTATGCAGATGTGCATAATTGTTTTCCGCCGGGCTTCATGGGCACAACGACAAATTGCAGCATGATCAGAAACGGAGCGGCGCCCAATGTGGCCCAGGGCTGGGCCTGGGGAACGTTTATTCTTCCATTCCTGGACCAGGTGAATATGTACAATACGATGAATCCAAGCCTGTATCAGGTCGTATGTGATGTGCCGACAGGGGCTGCCAATGACCCTGCGGTCGGCAACCCTGCCAGCGGTCGCTATGTACTTCCGGTTTTTACATGTCCCACAGCAAGCGATCCTGACGTGTTCTGGGCTGTGAACAATATAACTCCATTGGCTAACCAGCATTCGAAGTCGAATTACGTGGCTGTGTGCGGTGTGGATTTCACGGGCGTGCTCACCAATAACACGCTGGGGACCGATTATTTTGCCGGGATGAAGGGCATGTTTGGCGATGGTTCTAAATTTCCCTGCACGAAATTTCGGGACGAGACCGATGGTACGAGCAATACCTTTATGGTGGGCGAAGCCTATCGCAAGGATATTGATGCGAACTACACCAACTGGATTAGTGGAGTTGGTGGCGAACGGCGTCCGGGGCGCTGGTTTGGAATGGCGGCTGATGATCAAACTGCGTGCGTTGTAAGACAGTTGCGCACGAGCGGGTCATTTGCAGTCAATGGCGGGTCGTTCAACGCATTTGCCAG
>JAGQQS010000700.1 GCA_020426105.1 Planctomycetaceae bacterium | reverse complement strand
CACTGCTTCAAAGCTGCACGATCCCCTTTGAGAGGGAGAAGGGACTTCGAGAAGCGTTGCGAAAACACGACGATAAATGCTTCACAGCGTTGGGGAAGCAGCCGCTTACAGGATTGCGTGGATTGGAGTGCCGTGGTCGAGATCCAGTCGTTTGCGGCCGGGGATCTCCAGACGTCGCGAATCCAGTCCTAACTGATGCAGGACAGTCGCATGCAGATCGGTGACATAGTGTCTGTCTTCAACGGCGTGAAATCCGATTTCGTCCGTCGCACCATGAGTCAATCCGCCTTTAACTCCGCCTCCGGCGAGGGCTATCGAGAATCCATATGGATGATGATCGCGGCCGTCAGCATTCTGAAAGCCAGGCGTTCGTCCAAACTCAGTACCGATTACGACGAGCGTTTCATCGAGCATCCCGCGCTGTTTCAGATCTCGGAGCAGGGCTGAAATGGGCTGATCCACCTGGCCGCACAGTGTGGTGTGATTGTTCTTCAGCCCGCTGTGAGCATCCCATGCTCCTGCGCCGCCATTGCTGCCATGAAACAACTGCACGAAGCGAACGCCGGATTCAACGAGCCGCCGAGCCACAAGGCATTGTTCGCCAAACGATCGCGTCGGCTCCTGCTTCAAACCATACATTGCCTGCGTCTCCGCCGTCTCAGCCCCAAAGTTAATGACATTAGGCAGTGCCGACTGCATGCGAAACGCCAGTTCGTATGACTTGATCCGGGCAGCGAGTGCCGGATCCTCCGGATATTCAATTGCCGACAGGCGATTCAGACGGCTGAGCAATTCAAACTCGCTCTGCTGCTCCTCGCGATAGACTTCAGGCCCCGGTGTTGCGAATGGAAGTGGGCTTTGAGGATCCACGTTAAGCTGGATCCCCGCATGTTCAGGACCAAGATAGTTGGCCCCGTGCGCGCCCAGACCTCCGCAGCAGTCGGCAATCGGTGTCCCGATCACACAGAAACTCGGGAGATCGTCGTTGAGTGAGCCAAGTCCGTAATGGACCCATGAGCCAATTGTGGGGAACTGACCTTCCAGCGCGTGGCGACCCGTGTGAAACTGCAATTGTGCCCCGTGATTGTTGTCGGTAGTCCACATCGAACGAACGATTGCCACATCATCGATGACGTTGCCCAGGTGAGGCCACCAGTCGCTTATATCAAGCCCGCTCTCACCACGCCGTCGATGTCCAACCTGCATCGGATAAAGTTTTGGGTGCGCATGATGCAGCCCGGGAATGAACTCCCGCAGATTCTTTTTGATGTAGGGCGAGTCAAGAATGCTCTTATAAGGAGTTTCGTCCAGCGACATGCCGGCATATTTGTTGAGTGCCGGCTTTGGATCGAAGGATTCCATCTGCGACATGCCGCCGACCAGAAAAATCCAGATGACGCTTTTTGCTTTTGGCCGAATGTGTGCCAGTCCGGTCACCCGTTCCTGGGCATTAACGCCTTCGGCACGCACGATACCGTCGCGATACAACATGGATCCAAGCGCCAGACCGGTGAAGCCCATGCCAATGTCGGACAAAAATCCACGGCGTCCGGTTATGGTCGCCTGAGAATCGCGAGTTAAGTGTTTCTTCAGCATGGATCGGCAGAACCTTTCCTGGGGGAATGCAGTGAACTGCAGTGCTTTACGTTTTCAAGTGGGGCGGTTGCAAACCGCCGATTATGGATGCTGCCGACTGACAGAATCGCTATCGAATGGTGATGAAATCATTGTGATTGAACAGCACGTGGATCAGATTTTCCTGGGCCCGCTGGGTCGCATCCTCTGACGGTTTCACGGAGTTTTCGGTGCCTCCGGTGAACGCCGTTAAGTCCTCTTTGGCAGCAAAACGCTGCGACTGCTGCTGCAAAAAATCAACGCACTCCTGCAGTTCAGCTGCACCTGGTTCGCGGTTGAGGATCTCGCGGAAGGCCAGCGTGACAAACTGGTTGTCAGCATCTTTCACATTTTCGGTTGATAACCGCGCGCGGAGTTGACCCGCAACGATCCGGCTTTGTGCCAGCGTCAGAGAACTATTGCTCATCGCGAGAGACTGCTGAGGTGTGATGCTTTCTGCGCGTTGATAGCATTCCACCGGATTCGGGCTGTCAAACGTCGCAAGGAACGTCATTCGTTTTTCTTTTGACGTACGGAAGTAGACGCTGCGGCGCCCCACAGTCATCCCCGTGCTCGGATCAAGATCGGGGCCGAACATTGTAGTGTCCAGCTGGCCCGCGATATGCAACATGGCGTCACGCACAAGTTCCGCTTCCATCCGGCGACTGCTCTGTTTCCAGAATTGTCGATTTTCCGGATCTCGTGACACATTTCGAGCGGCTGATGCACGGGACTCCGGTGACGGCGATGACTCTCTGCGATAGGCTTCACTTGTAACGATCAGTCTATGCAAAGGTTTCATTTTCCAGTCCCGATCCATCAATTCACACGCCAGCCAATCCAGTAGCTCCGGATGGAGTGGTGGTGTGCCGTTAGATCCGAAGTCGAAGACGGTCGGGACAAGTGGCTGATGAAAATGACGGAGCCAAATATGGTTGATGGCCACGCGCGCCGTCAATGGGTTTTCCCGGCTGGCAATCCAGTGGGCCAGTGCAGAACGGCGTCCAGTGCTGGTGGAAGGGTAAACGTCGGTAAGCCGTGTATAGGTTTCGACGGGCTCTGCTGCAGCTTTCATCGCTGTCTCAACAGCCGCTTTCGCAGTTGCCACCGCGGCCTCGGCCTCCGTAACCGCTTTCGCTTTTGACGCGTCGGCCGTTGAACCGTCCATAGGCAATGCGGATCGAGCAGTTGTCAGAGTCTGTTCCGCTGTCAGCAGTTTGAGTTCTTCCTGGAGAATGTTCAGCCCCTGTTCGGCTTTACCGGCTGCCACCGAAAGGTCTTTGGCGTCTGCTGCAGGCGGCTGTGCAAAATTTGCCTGATCAGCGGCAACGCGCGCCCGAGAAAAATCCAGACGAGCTGAAGCAACCTTCATCTTCTTTTCCATAAGCACGACCGCTGACTCCGCTGACTGTACGGCCTTTGTCAGCTCTGCCTGATTTGGGACGGCGACGGCTTCGGCTTCGGGCGTGCGGATTTCATCTGCCTGGACTGCGGTGACTGTCACACCATCCGCCGCTGTCAAACCAACTGCCGCTGTCACACCATCTGCAGCTGTCACACCATCCGCAACAACTGGCTGGAAGTCAGACAAGCGGGATTGAGCATCCGCAACCACCTGCTGTGCTGCGGCCAATGCCGCCACTGAAGTCTGAAGTTCTTCTTCTGCACTCTTTAATGTTTCTGCCGTTACAAAGCTCTGCAGACCGGGATAGTACGCTGTGGGTGGCAGGTCGACAGGCTGAATCTTCAATTCAGCCGCACCAAAGACGGCCGGAACCCGCGGTGACAGCGGCTTTTCTTTCAGTGGGTTCTTCTCGTCGCCGCGGACGAAGAGAAAAGTTGCGGCGTCAGCTTTGGCATCAAATACCCGCACCAGTCCGTCTTTCGTGATATCGCTCTGCCCCGGGAGACGATCAGTCCGGATCTCGTGGGGTTCGAAAAACGCACGGAGTTGATAATACTCGATCTGCGAAATTGGATCGTACATGTGGTCATGACATCGAGCGCAGTTCAGCGTAACCCCCATGAACGCCTTGCCTGTGTGTTCGATTGTATTGTCGATCCAGGTATTGCGGTTAAACACATACCAGTTGCGAACCAGAAAGCCCGTGGCGCGAAGGGCTTGAACGTCGCTGGGGGCGATTTCATCGGCCGCCAGCATCTCGGTGATCATTTGATCGTACGACTTGTCTTCATTGAGTGACTCGATGATCCAGTCGCGCCAGCGCCAGATATGCGGCTTGCTTTCACGCACTTCAGCACCGTAGCCATCCCAGTCGCTGTAGCGCCAGACATCCATCCAATGACGTCCCCAGCGTTCGCCATAATGCGGACTGGCCAGTAATTCATCCACGACTTTTTCCCACGCGGCCGG
>JAGQQS010000699.1 GCA_020426105.1 Planctomycetaceae bacterium | reverse complement strand
ATCCAGTTTACTCCCGACCTGATGCCCTCCGACATTACGGGAACCAGCGTGCTGGAGGAATCGGACACGGGCCGGCGGGAGTTCCGCTTTGTGCAGGGACCGGTCTTTACCAATATTCTGCTGGCCGACGAAATCAATCGTACGCCTCCCAAAACTCAATCGGCACTGCTGCAGGCCATGCAGGAACGCGAAGTCACCGTCGGGCAGACAACATACAAATTGCCGGAACCATTCTTCGTCATCGCAACTCAGAACCCGATTGAACAGGAAGGCACGTATCCGCTGCCTGAAGCGCAGCAGGACCGGTTTATGTTCAACGTGAAAGTTGATTATCCATCGCTGGATGAAGAAGAGAAAATTCTGGAAGCCACGACTTCGGGCGAGCGGGCTGATGTTCGGAAAGTCCTGTCGGCAAAATCAATCCTGTATCTGCAGCGTCAGATCAGTCAGATCGTGGCGAGTCCGTTTATTATCAGCTACGTTGCCAGACTTGTCCGCGCCACGCGGCCCAAAGATCCCGCGTCGCCGGACTTCATCAGGCGACTTGTCGATTGGGGCGCCGGGCCGCGCGCAGGACAGAATCTGATTGCCGGAGCGAAAGCTGCCGCCGCGATGGATGGTCGACCCAATGTTTCCATCGCCGATGTCCGCAAGGTCGCCATCCCGGTGCTGCGGCACCGTGTTTCGACCAATTTCCAGGCTCAGGCCGAAGGCTTCGATATCGACGATCTGATCAGAAAGCTGGTTGCCGAAGTGCCCGAACCTAATATCCCGAAATACGAAAAACAGTAGTCAGAAACTGTCAACCGGACGACAGGTCGTCGCTGCGTGCCGGTGCCAGCCAAATGACCAGCATGCCCAGTGAATAGATCAGCGAGCAGATGGTCCCGACGCGAGCGTAGTCGCCACCCAGATATGCAAACAGGCTTCCCGCCATCAATACCCCGATCGCCGTGGCGAATCTACCCGAATTGAACGCCAGGCCACTGCCCGTGGCGCGGACTCGCGTCGGAAACAACTCCGGCAGAAAGACGGCCAGCCAGCCGAAGAACAGTGTCGCCACGAATCCCTGAGTAAACACGACAGGATGAAAAGACGGTTGTAGTGGCGCTGTCCACTGAAACATCGCGACGGTCAGCAGGGTCGATCCCAGACTGATTAGAAAATAGCTGGTTCGACGTCCCAGTAAACTGGCCAGTTGCGCGCCGGTGAAACTCCCGATGGTGGCGCCCAAAGACCACCACGCCAGCGTCGTCGCCTTATAGCCTGCATTCGAGCCGCTGGCGACCTTGTCTGCCCATGGGACCATCCACTTACTGGCTGACCAGGCTCCAATCAGCGGAATGGATGCGATGAGAATTGCCGCAAGCGTAATCTTCAGCAGCTCAGGCCGGAACAGCTCACTCACTGGCGGCGGCGGACGCTTCGCAATTCGACGATTGGCCAGCCATGTGGGCGATTCCGGTAACGCCACCAGAACAACAATCCCCAGCACCGCCGGGATACCTGCCAGGTAAAACAGCCAGCGCCACGAATCCGGCGTAATCGGCCACAACGTTGCCAGTTGCGACAGAAGCAGAATTCCCAGGTTCAACCCCGCGCTCATCACACCGGAAACGAGCGGTCGCGAAGCGCTCGACCAGCACTCCGCTACAAGCGCCATTCCATTGGGCCACATGCCACCAACGCCGAGCCCTACCAGAAAACGCAACGCCAGCATTTGTTCCTGAGTTTGAACCCACGCGCCCAGCGCCGCGAAGACAGAATAGAACAGGATGCTGATGCCCATCGCCCGCGTGCGCCCGATACGATCTCCCAGATTTCCGAGGAAGATTCCGCCCAACGCCGCTCCGAACATCAACGCGGCCGTAAAACGCGCGAACCAGTCGCCGCCTGCCGCAGGTGTGTAGGCGTCGCCTAACAGACTCTTTGAAACCGACAGCGAGGCGACGGGCATCAGCCCCAGCTCAATGCCGTCAAACAGCAGCCCAAGACAGGCAGCGCACAGCACGGCAATCCGTGCTCCACGAGACAGCGAATGATTGTTCACGAATTCGTCCTCCGCATCGCCTGAATGATTGCGCTGTTGTCGAGTTCGCCCAGCCCCAGGGATTCTGCATATTCCAATAGCTCGCGATGTGTGTCTGCCAGCGACAAGCGGAGTCCCGTATGGGTCGCTGCTTCCAGCATCAGGCGTACATCCTTGAGATGCTGAGAAAGTCGGGCCTGCACGGAAAAATCCTGCTCAACCATCTTATGCCCTTTGGTATCCATCTGTCGCGAGTACGCCGCACTCCCGCGAAGAACTTCCAGTGCAGACCGCGGCTCAATCCCGATAGACTCGGCAAACACCAGGCCCTCTGCCAGTGCCGCTCGATTCAGGCCCAGGACCAGATTGCTGACCAGTTTCATTTTAGCGGCATTGCCACTGGCTCCGACATAAAAGACATTCTTCCCGAGAACAGGCCACAAGTCTTCGCAGCCTTCAAACGCCTGTTGCTGTCCGCTGACGATCACAGTCGCCTCCCCGCGGCGAGTCTGCTCGCTTGAACCGGAAATGGGAGCATCCAGATAAATCGCCCCGGATTCAGCCAATCGTTTTTCCCATTCAACACTTTGCTCCGGGTCGCCGGTGGTTGTGTCGATTACGATCTGTCCGGGTCGCAGGCTGCCCTTCAAACTTTGCAGCACCGATTCCACAACGTCGCTCGAGTACAAACTCACGATAACGCGGTCACAGTCGGCCATGGGGTTGTCGCTCCAGACGGCCCCCCGTTGTAGAAAAGGTTCGGCCTTCTCCGGCGTTCGGTTCCAGATCACCGGCAAAAACTGATGGTCCAGCAGTCGATCGACGATCGCCGAGCCCATCAATCCCAGCCCGATCACGCCGACCCGCTGGTTAGTCCTGTGTAATGTCATTGACTTTGAACCTGAAAAAATGGAGGTCCGGATAAAACAACGCCTCGTTACCACCGGAATTCAAGCATAAAAGCACCTGAGCTCCGCGGTATTCTCCATATTTCGGTGGCTCACGCCACCGGGATGCGATATCCGAGGCTTTCGGATCTGATGCAAGGTGCAAAGCCGCTGTGAACCCTCGGGTCGAGCCGCGGGCGACTAAAGCAACAGCCTGCAACTCAACGGCGTGCAGGCTCGAGGGGTTCGTGGCCCGCACGCCGATCTGTCACCGGCGTTTTTTGCCGAAATCCCGGCAGAATTGACGCAGGTGACTCACGCGAAGTTTTCAGAACTTTGGCTTCGGGATTGTGGGCCGAAGTTGCTGTTGCTATTCTCCTGCGTGGAAGGTAATGTGACACCTGCCGTAGGCAGACCAGAATCAGGTTTTAAGCTGGCAGTCTCGGTTGGTGTGGCCATCAGTAATCTCGAAGACAGTCGCGTACTTTCAGTCTCGTCCGCTCTTGAGTTCTCCTGCGCAGCACGCACCTTTTTCGTGTTCAGCCGCTGACGTTTTTGGTCAGCAGGCATTTTTAAGTAAGTGTTCAAACGGTTGCCGTTGTGGCAACGATCAGGTGTTTTGTTAGCTGTAAAGCTCAAGGGTTTTGTGATGAGTAAGAACATTTTTGTGGGTAGCCTCGCGTGGGGCACTACGTCTGAAGGTCTCGAGCAGGCTTTCGCACAGTACGGCGTTGTGACCTCAGCTAAGGTTGTCAGTGACCGCGAAACCGGCCGCTCCAAAGGCTTCGGTTTTGTTGAGATGGAAACCGGTGGTGACGAAGCGATTCGTGCCCTGAACGGTTCTGATCTTGACGGGCGTCAAATTGTCGTCAATGAAGCACGTCCTCGTGAGTCAGGCGGTGGTGGCGGCGGCTACGGTGGTGGTCGTGGCGGTGGCCGTGGCGGCGGTGGCGGCTACGGTGGTGGCGGCGGCGGTCGCGGAGGCAGCGGCGGTGGTGGACGAGACCGTTACTAATTCCCAGTCATTCGGGCTTTACAGTAAAGGTGTTCGGGAGTCGATTCCTGAGCGCTGAGAAGTCAGTAAAAGGATGGTCAGTTCGAAAGAGCCGACCATCCTTTTTTTCGTGATACCTCATTCCATGAATCTGAACTCCCATGTTCCTCGATGGCATGAACTGCAGTCCGCGGCACGCGCTGCTCGGGAAAACGCGTGGGCGCCGTATTCTCACTATCAGGTCGGCGCGGCGGTCCTGACGTCGGACGGCAGGATCGTCGTCGGTTGCAATGTGGAGAACGCTTCTTACGGACTGACGATTTGCGCTGAGCGGGTTGCTGTTGCTGCCGCGGTGGCGCAGGGCTGTTCCGGGTTTGCCGCGATCTGCATTTCGCTGACCGGGATTCCGGTACCATGCGGTGCATGTCGTCAATTTCTGATCGAGTTCAACAAAGGCATGCTGATCCTGCTGGATGACGTAAACCGCGCCCACGACACCCCGCCGGAACTTGTCAGTCTGGATGAGCTTCTGCCCCGGGCGTTCAGACTACTATAAATCCATCAACGGTCGAAGTCGCTCCGGAATTTTTGGAATCGCATTAAAACGATGATGGCGTCTTCGGTATCGTTCTTGTGTACCTTCCCGACAAATATCCTGATTACCGGAGCGCCCATCACAGCCGCGTAGTCGATCCTTTCACGACATTCCGCAAGCTGCCTCAGCCTCGCATCATCCTCGGCGACGCAGAAGTCATGGCCAATTACCGTTGCAGAAACGAAAAAACCAGACGATGAATCATCTAAACAAATACTGGGACCTGTTGGACTTGTCGATGACCGAAACCCGATTCGCGTGGCCTTGTCCTGCAGGCAAGTGTGGTGGTGCTGGTGAAGAGCAATACCGTTCAGATAACGTTTCAAACTAAAAGTTCGACAGATCCTGAACCTTCCAGCTACTTACATGATCGGCAGTCAGATTTGGAATATAGAGTTGAGTCGCTCCGCCGGGCAGGTTTTTTGATCCGCCCTTCCTCTCGCCTCCACCCATTTTGCTGGTGGTTCCCGGATCGATCCTCTCCATCTGGGCGAAGCCACCAAAAAAGCCGTAGGCGGGCACTCCTAACGTAATTACCAGTAGATAATTCAACGAGTTCCAGTTCTCTTTAACGGCGGACGTCAGCCGACCCCACTCCCGCACGCTCACTCCGTTGCTCTTTGCCATTCGGAGCTTTTGTTCCCAGCCAGCATCGTGTTTATATGGAGCATATGGACTCCACCACGGAGAAAGGTTGCTATTGCTGGGACCGTGAAGCGTTGGGAAGTCATTAAACTTGTACAGCACAGTTCCGGATTGAAGTATATCCTTTGTCGGCATGGTAAACTTGGTTTGGAATGCAGATCGTACAAACTCCGGTAAGTCCATCCAGGAAACATTTTGGTTGAGATTCATCGAGCTAACTCCTTTTCATTTTTTGATCGTAATTTGTGCTGCCAGGCATACTGGATTCAGGAATCAGGAATCAGAATGAGGAATTGTATTTCGCCGCTGATAAACGAGCGATCTTCAGCCAAAACCCACACGTAACCGAAAAAGAGACCGCCCGATGCGTTAACCGCTAATGAGCCAAATGGCTGCTCATCTGCAACAAGACGCTGCACCACGCCTGAAAGCCCATACCGCGCAATCGCGCCACAACCGCAGGCAAGACAGAGTCAGATATACTTGTGCAGCATGAGGTCGATACCTCCTGAATCTGGGTATTTGCGGTTCGAATAATTCGAATAAAACAGGTGTATGCGAAGAATTTAGCAGATTCCATTTACAACACGGCAAAAAACACCACGAAATTGCGAGTTTAAAGGTGAAATACAGGCCATGCGCAACCTCTGCGATGCAAAGGCTCAGGTTTCCGAAAAGCATGCCCGTGAGAACCGCATTCGCGAGGTGAGAGCAGAATCCATCCACTACTGTGGCTCAAGGCTATTCCGGGTTTAGTGCAAGCTGCATTTCGCTGACCAGGATTCCGGTACCATG
>JAGQQS010000698.1 GCA_020426105.1 Planctomycetaceae bacterium | reverse complement strand
TTCAAATCCGAGCCGGTGGAATCGCCATTGTTGAACGCATATCTTCGCTCATCGTTGCACTCCAGCAGCGTCAATGACCAGTTGTTTGCGGTGTCTGCAACTCACCGGGATTGTGCACTCAGTTGCTGCAGGGAATTGACCTGAAGTGCCGGAGGATGGACAATCAGGTTGGTTTCCCGCCGTGACGTAAAACAAGTATGCATGCAATTAGGTGAGTTCCGGGCAATAAGGCGAGCGGCAGAAAAGAATTTTCCGTCGTGGACGAGGTCACGAGTCCCCGGCAGTAAAGGACTCGTCGCCTCGTCCACTACAATTGGTATGGCTGTTATGGACTCGTCGCCTCGTCCACTACGATTGGTTTGGCTGTTATGGACTCGTCGCCTCGTCCACTACGATTGGTTTGGTAGAATTATTTCTCCGATCGCCTAACCGTCACCTCGGCCAAGGAGTCCTGATGTTTTGTCCCAGCGCCACAATCCAGACCATACAGACCATGCACATCCGCACATGCCGTCCAAAGTTAATACAATGTTCGACAACGGCGGCGTTACTGCTGATCGTGGCGACGTCGTTGCAGATGTTCATTGCTCCTGCACTGGGTGATGAAACAGCGACTCGTCCGAATATCATCTTCATTCTGGCGGACGACCTGGGTTATGGCGAACTGGGGTGCTACGGCCAGACAGTGATCCAAACGCCGCATCTGGATCAGATGGCTATGGAAGGTCTGCGGTTCACTCATTTCTATGCAGGAGCAACCGTATGTGCTCCATCACGAAGTGTGCTGATGACCGGTCTGCACCATGGACACACCCGCGTCCGCGGAAATGCAGGCAGCAGAAATCCTGAAGCGCAGGCGCTTGTGAACAGCGATGTGACCGTCGCCGGTTTGCTGCAGCAAAGTGGTTATCGTACGGCGTTGGTTGGCAAATGGGGACTGGGCGATGTCGGCGCTGCCGAGTCCGGTTTGCCGCGTAAGCACGGATTCGATGAGTTCTTCGGGTATCTCAATCAACAGCACGCGCACAACCATTTTCCGGATTTCCTGTGGCGAAATGAAGAAAAAGTCCCACTGCCAAACAAAATTGTTCCCGTCGGCGATCATGGAGGTGGCTATGCGACAGAAGCCGTGCAGTTCGCCGATGATCTTTTTGCCGAAGAGGCCCTTCGTTTTGTTGATGACAACAAAACCCGACCGTTCTTTCTGTACTGGAGTATGGTCGTGCCTCACGCCAACAATGAACGTACACGCGCGTTGCAGAATGGTGCCGAAGTGCCTGACTTTGGCCCGTACGCATCAGCCGACTGGCCCGAACCTGATAAAGGGCAGGCGGCGATGATTACGCGGATGGATGGTCATGTCGGCCGATTGCTCGCGAAGCTGCAGGAACTGGGCATCGCTCACAATACGCTTGTCGTTTTCACCAGCGACAACGGCCCACACAATGAAAGTAATCACGATCTAAAACGCTTCGTTCCCAGTGGTCCATTTTCCGGAATCAAGCGCAGCCTCACGGATGGTGGTATTCGAGTCCCTGCGATTGCCTGGTGGCCGAGGCACGTCGTTGCCGGAACAGTATCCTCGCATGTGGCTTATTTTGGTGACTGGATGGCGACCGCGACCGAGCTGGCTCAGACAACACCGCCAGACGGAACAGATTCGATCAGCTTTGTGCCAACGCTGACGGGGCATCCAGCTCAACAGCGTGAGCACGAGTTTTTTTACTGGGAGTTTCATGAAGGCGGCTTCCGCCAGGCCGCTTTGTATCGCGGCCGCTGGAAAGGCATCCGCAGCGGAAGCCCGGAGTCTCCGGTGAAACTTTATGACACGGAGGCGGATATCGCAGAAGTCAATAACGTGGCCGAGCAGTACCCGGAAATCGCAGCGACAATCGGCGACTATTTGCAATCGGCGCGCACTGAAATTCCTGCCTGGGAACCCAGGTGGGAAACATCAGGCCGCACGGGTAAATAATGACGCTTGACGCGTTCACCACAAAAACAATGGGGTGCCACCGATTTCGCCGTTGCCAAATATCATCTGCTGACAGAGAACGAAGTGCTGACCGGAGGCATCGTCCTGCCGGAATTCGAGCTCCGACGGGCCGATCTGTTTGGGGAACTCGATCGCCGATCACCCAAAGCGGAATGATGCTGCCAAAGGCAACTGCTGCCCATCGTTTGGAATCGAAGAATGAATCGGGCACCGCAGCTTCGGGGGTTTGTCATTACCCACTTTTGAAGGCCCCTGCGTGCTTGCCACGCAGGTGAATACGTTTTTCAATTAACCAGAATGCGTGCATCTCGAGATCCCCGTGCCGGCTTGACCGGCAGGGATTGAAGTGAATGATACTTCGCTGCCTGCCGGACGAGCCGGCAGGGGAGCTCTTTTCCGCTGCCTGGCTACTAATCTCAAAACGTTTGCTCCAGTCGGACGAGCGGGTTGTTGATTTAGTCGTTTAACGGCAAGCCGCAGGCGTCGTTGCCCTGTTTCGCCTACGCCTGCGGCTTGCCGTTAAAC
>JAGQQS010000697.1 GCA_020426105.1 Planctomycetaceae bacterium | reverse complement strand
CGTTCTCTTTCGCGAAGCTGAAAAGTTTGACCTGCGATTATGGTTTCGGCAAATGCTGAGGACAAAAGACGCTGTTCCGGCATTTCCGGAAGCGGTGTTCTGCTTCATCATGATTCTGATGCTGCAGTTCGTGGCCATGAAGTATATGACAACCGACCTGAATGCGCCCGATCCCGGCAGCGCGATGATGCGGCTGATCGTGGTCCAGCAACTGGCAATGATTGCATGCCCGGCAGTATTTATGGGGATGTTACTCACGACCAGTCTGCGGGCGACGTTTCGGTTGCGGATGCCATCCCTGACCGCCATGGCAATCGGTGTCGGGCTGGCAGTGACCGCGCATCCTCTGAGCATGGAATTGAGTCGATTTCTCGTGGAGCATCAGGTCTTCCCGGAATTGCCGGAGTCTGCTCGTCGGGTCATGGGGCTGATGCGGACGGGTGACCGTCCGACATGGTTGCTGCTGCTTGTATTCGCGATAACACCGGCGATTTGTGAAGAGCTGGCTTTTCGCGGCTTTATTCTGAGCGGGCTGGCCCGTGGAGGTCGCCTGGCAATCGCCGTCGGAATTTCCAGTGTGATGTTTGGGATTATTCACATGATTCCCCAGCAGGCATTTAATGCAGCGCTGCTTGGGCTGGTGCTGGGCCTGTTGGCAATTTACAGCCGAAGTCTGTTTCCGGCGATGGCCTTTCATTTCTGTAACAACGCCCTCGCCACGTTTTATTCCAGCGAAGCAGGCACGTTCAAAACGGACGGCGTATTCTTCACGCGTCATCCTGACGGCCAGCTGGGCTATGCAGCACCATTGCTGATACTGTGCGGATTCATTGGAATTCTGATGATCGTCCACATGATCAAAGTCGTCGCAAAAGAGCAGGATCAGAAACGCCGCGGTCTTATTCCTGCATTCCGCGAATCAGATTCGCTCGCGTAGCCGAGTAATTCTCGTGCGCTGTCTGCAGTTGTCCGCGGAGTCGCTCAGGACTCCACCACCGGTGGTTCAGCCGCGGCGAGAGCCGCGATGAGTTCGTCAAGGATCGCGGGTCCGTCCGTTTCATCAGCTTCCAGCGGCCAGTAGGCGTCGTGTGCATCCACGACGCGAAGATGACCCTTGTGCAGATGGGCCAGCATGCGAATCAGCTTCACGTCGCGAAACCGGAATACTGCGTAGCCGGTTTCCAGATGAATATTTTCGATTTTCCACCCCAGGGCCCGGAGATTAAGTTCCCGTAACTGCAACATACGGCGGGCTGCAGTCGGTATCGGGCCAAAACGGTCGCGCAGTTCCTCTTCCAGTTCCCGAAGTTGTTCGAGTGAATTTGTCTGTGACAAACGGCGATAGACTTCGATCTTCAGCTTCTGTTCGGCAATATATTTGTCCGGAATAAAATTCGACACCGGCAGTTCAATTTTGCAGTGCCGCTGATATCGCAGTGGCTGTTTCTTCAGCATTCGCACGGAGTTTTCCAGCAACTGACAGTATAATTCATAGCCAACGGCAGCGATATTGCCGCTTTGCTCAGTGCCCAGAATGTTGCCCGCGCCACGAATTTCCAGGTCTCGCATAGCAATGCGAAAGCCGGCGCCCAGTTCGCTGTATTCTTCAATGGCCTTCAGGCGGCGCGTCGCTTTGGTGGTGACTGTGCGGCCGTCTTCCAGCAGCAGATAGCAGTAGGCGCGATGACGATCACGGCCGACTCGACCGCGCAGCTGATGCAGATCGGCAAGGCCATAGATATCCGCCTGATGAATAAACATCGTGTTCGCGTTGGGAATGTCCAGTCCACTTTCAATAATCGTGGTGGCCAGCAGAATGTCGGCCTTGCCCGTGACAAATTCGATCATTGCCGCCTCCAGATCATCTTCGTGCATCTGTCCATGCGCAATTGTTAACGAGGCCTCAGGCACAATGCGTTTCAACCGCTGAGCGATCTGCTCAATGTCATGCACGCGATTGTGGACGAAATAGACCTGACCACCGCGGTTCAATTCCCGAATTATGGCGCTGCGCACAAGCGATTCATCAAATCGCCCCACCCGGGTTTCAATCGGCATGCGATCGCGAGGCGGAGTCGTCAGACTGCTGATGTCCCGAATCCCGAGGAGTGACATATGCAGCGTGCGCGGGATCGGGGTTGCTGTCAGCGTCAGCACATCGACTTCGGCCCGAATATGCTTGAGGCGTTCTTTTACCTTGACGCCGAACTTTTGCTCCTCATCGATCACCAACAGACCAAGATCTTTAAACTTGATGTCTTTCGAAACAAGACGATGCGTTCCGATCACCACATCCACCGCGCCTTCCTTCAGTCGGCCGATGATACGGTTCTGCTCTGCGTTCGAACGGAATCGTGACAGCATTTCCACAGTCACCGGGAACTCGGCCATGCGTTGGCTAAACGTGCGGAAATGCTGTTCGGCCAGGACTGTGGTCGGCACCAGCACCGCTACCTGTCGCCCGCTGTCGACAGCTTTAAAGACCGCGCGCATGGCGACTTCCGTTTTGCCGAAACCCACGTCACCACAAATCAGGCGGTCCATGGGTCTTGGTTGCTCCATATCCTGCTTCAGATCGGCGATTGCTGCGACCTGATCTACGGTTTCCGTGAACGGAAATGCTTTGTCAAATTCCTGCTGCAGATGCGTATCGGGCGGGCACTGCAGTCCCGGCCGTGATGCTCGCTCTGCCTGCAGTTTCAGCATATCCGTGGCCATATCAGATACGGCTTCGGCGACCTGATCCTTTTTCTTCAGCCACGATGTTCCGCCATACTTTGTAAGTTCCGGCGAGGTTTTCGCAGGGCCGATATATTTCTGAACCAGATGAATCAGCGACACCGGGACATAGACGACAACATGGTCACGGAACTCCAGCAGCATGTGTTCTTCCTGCTGGCCGCTGTTTTCCACTTTTGCCATACCACGGTATTTCGCGATCCCGTGCGCGACATGGACTACGAGATCTCCATCGCGCAGATCGAGGAAACTGTCAATCGCCCGCGCATCAGTGCGACGCTTGCGTGTCGGTGCACGCGAAGCAGCGCGGGAGAACAGCTCATTGTCACTGATGACGATCAGGCTATGATCAATCAATCTGAAACCACGCCGCAGCCGACCGGTTGTCAGACGCACGCGTGATGCAAGGGTCGTTTCGTTCGACGCGTCCGTCTCGCGGATGAGCTCGCTCAGCCGTTCCTGCTCGCCCTCGTTGTGACAACACAGAAGCACGTGGTCGTCGGGTCCGAGTAACTCAGACAGCTCAATGAGCGCATCACGCCGACTTCCGGACAAGCGTTCAATCGGTTCGATACTCAGATGGCACGATGTTTCGTAGCTGTCGGCTCCCAGAGCATCGATCGTAACGGAAGGAAACTCGGTGAGTCGCGCCATTGTGGCATCGACCCCGTACAGACCCACAGGGTTCGACAGCCGCTGCAGGTACATTCGACCTTCGCTGATGGATTGGGGCAGATCGGTGAGCACAATGATTGTCGATGCCGGCAGCGAATCCAGCAGGCTTTCCGTTGGCCCGGAGAAAACCGATGACGCGGCCGGGGTATCGCTTGTGACTGACTTCTGTTTTGAAGATCTCGTCGTCACGGCCCCGGGGGATGACGCAGCTCCGCTCGCTGGAACACTTGCAGATGTCGTTGTCGTCGCGGTCAGCGAGATGCTCTTCAGATCTTCCAGCCGCCGTTGACTTTCGACATCGAACGAACGAATCGACTCAATCTCATCACCAAACAGTTCGATGCGAACAGCATCCGGTTCTGTCGCCGGAAAAATATCAAGAATACCGCCATGGATGCAGAATTCGCCTGGCAATTCGACGGCCGTGACGCGTTCAAATCCCCGCGCGATGAGCCATTCGATCAGTTCATCCAGTACAAGCTCGTCACCGACGGAAATCGTACGTGTGGCCGCTTGGATAACATCCCGCGCGGGTACGGGTTGCAGCAGTGCGGGAACGCAGGTCACAACAACGGCAGGCGGGCGGTCTGCGTCATTCAGCCGTCGCACAACCGCAAGTCGGGCAGCGTAGACGGAATCGCCCGCATCAATTGCGTCGGGTAAACTTTCCCAGGCTGGGAACAGCAGAACTTTAGATTTTGTGAGGTCGGTGAGTTCATCAACGCATTCTTCGGCGTCACGGATTGTCGGCTGGACGATCAGGTGCAGCCGCGTGCGATCAGCGGCGGCGATGGCGGCAAGACTCAGCGCGCACGACGAACCCCATGCGCCGTCGATGGCTGCGCTCCGGCCGGCATGCAGCGAGGCGATAACCTCGGCAAACCCCGGTGCGTTTCCCACCAACGCCGTCAGTTCCGCAAGAGTCGAAGGAACCTGTGGCCCTGCACTGGTCATACAGGGCGGATTGTAGACAGCCGTCAGTCAGATACGAGTCTACTTCAGCCAGGATACCAGCATTGAAAATACATCGGTCAAATTGCAACGCACCGAAGGGCCGACGCCACACCGCGCGCCAGCGAAACGCCGCTGGAGCGATGGCACGAATCAATGAAGCTTTGGGATTTCTGTCTGCGCGTTGGAGGCTCCCTTGATCCCGAACC
>JAGQQS010000696.1 GCA_020426105.1 Planctomycetaceae bacterium | reverse complement strand
TGTTCAAGCTCCGGAGGCAATGCCTGATTGTTCTGTGCCTGCCCTGGCGCCTGAGCCACGACACGCGCACGAGCGACAGGCGCGACTGGGCGGTTGACTGGCGGCTTTGATTGCGCCTGTGCAGCAGATGACAAACAGCAAACCGTAACGACAGAAATGGCAGCGATGAAGCGCACCATCGGACTCCTTCCGATGAGAGAACATGCCTGCTCCGAAGAGCAGAACCGTTGTCAAACACGCTGACTGAGGACGACACCAGCAATAAGTCGGCTTCCTGCCGAATTGCCTTCTTCCGGAATACATTTGAGGACAAACTGACATCTGTCCACGCGAAGATCGCCTCAGCGAGACGGATCTTATAACGGTTTCAGCAAATCGGCTCCAGCCCGATTTTTGGCAGTTTTTTCTGCCGACGAGAGTCCATCGGGGTTTTGACGAGAGATCCCTCGCTCAAGATGCAATGGACTGCGATTTCTGCCTGTTGTCCATTCAACTTCTCGATCACCACCACCCAGGGCATGTTTCTGGAGGGCGTCATTTATCGTCACAATCGGAAAAACTGGTAATTGGGGAGTCAGGCGAAGATTGAATAGCAGCGGTACATGAGGGGTGCAAACCCTGGTTGGGAAAACCTGAGCTAGGCTTCAAGGAATGCAGTATCTGTGGCCGGTGCAATCGGACGGACTCCAAAAGTGCGAGCCGGTTGCGGATCTGCTGTTCCGAGCATTGCTGAATCAGGAAATAATCTCCATGTCCCGCAGGACTTCAAAATCAAGCCAAGCTGGTTCCAGCGCCATCGCGAGCCCGGTCGAGACGGCGGACAGTCAAAATTCCGGGAATTCTCCGGTTCCGTCGCTTGAATCATTGCTGGCTTCCTGTGGAGCCCTGCAGTCTGTTTTGAAACATGTTGACGCTCCGGAGGAGATTGCGGCCGAACCCGAGCCTGAATCGAATGATATCGTTGGGTCTGCTGAATGTGTCGCAGAAGAATCGAATGAAGGGGCACCAACGCCTGACGTACCTGTCGTGGAACAGGACAACGTTGCTGCAAACGACGTGGTGTCAACCGAATCCGCTGGCTGGATTGAATCGCTGCGGCATGAATTTCGTTCATCAATTGACGAATTAAAGGCGACCCAGGCCGCTGCCGCGGCGAGTCAGAGTGCTGTTCTGAAGACACTGACTGAAATCATTTTTCAGTCTTCGACCAGCCGTGACAGTTCTGAAAGCGGACTTGAAAAGAAGTTGGCGGAATTTGAAGACAGGATTCTCAACCGCATCGTCCAGATCGGAGGCCTGACAGGTTCCGGGGAAATCAGCAGGACATCAGCAGCTTTCAATGAAGCCCTGCCGGTCGCGAAGCCTCATGGCGGAGAATCTGTTAAGAAGAATCAATCCCGATCGTGGGCAGAAATTCGCAATGCTCTGGTGACTCAGGGCGAGAATGGCGGGACCGACTTTGGGAATGATCAACCGGAAGCACGCGGAGAACATTCCGTTGCTGCGGAAGTTGAGACTGAAAGTTCGGAACCGGACTACATCGTCGATATTCCTGAGGTCATTGACCCGGATTCTCTGACTGAACAGGAACTGCGCGCCGTATTCCACGAGCGTGAAGGCTTCATTGCCACGTTGATTGGCCGCCTCCGTCATTTGCATCAGAAATCAAGTGGACATTTGCCCGCTGAGCAGCTGAAACACATGGCGGAACATCTGCCGGAAGAACTGGCGGCTCAGGTATTGCAGACTCTCCAGCAACTTAACGAACTTGCAAGAATCGGCGAGCTGGAATTGTCACTTGAACGAGCGAGGTTGTCACGGCAGGTGAATCAGCTGGCACACACACGCCAGCTGCTCGAACACAACGCGAGACAAATCGGACTTACGATCGAGGAAGACGGTACCGTATTGAATCCTCAGAACCTGACACTCCGGAACGGCGGATCACGACGCTGGCTGAGTAAGCTGGGATTCGGGCTGTAGTCCCAGGTCATAGTGTTCGAGAACACTCAACGCTCACGTTGAGTTCTATCTCCGGAATATGCAAAAGGTGTGAATTCAGAATTCACACGAATCCTGCTCCCAAATAATGCGTCACGGCGTTGCCACACTGGCCGTCAATGGCGTTTAATGACAAGTATGCGGAATTTCGCATGGACCGGCTGCGGATTCGACTGAGCAAATTCATCCAGCGTATCGATGTACCAGTCATTCTGCCGGGCAAGTTCCGCGAAACAAAGCGAGTTGGCTCGACCAGGATCACCAATCCAGGCAACTCCCGTTGCCGTCAGCATTGTCTGTAAAGTCATCAGCAAGGGCTCGTGGCTTTCCAGATCATACAGAATATCACTGGCCACAATCAGTTCGAATTGGTCAGCCGGTGGGTTATTCCAGTCGAAAACAAGACCGCGTGCTTCGTCGAAACCATTCAGACGGGCATTGGCGATTGACAGATCAACCGCTGCCGTAGATCGATCCGAAAACGTGACGTCGTGCCCCTTGATTAGCGCCGCAATACCGGGAACACCGAGGCCGCAACCTAATTCCAGCGTGTTCAGCTTTCGCTTCCATGCGTCACGCAGAATCGCACCGGCAGTCTTCGGAGCTGCCTCCCACAGCGTACCCCAGTAAGGATCTTTAATTAGTTGGGCGGGTTGCTCGGAACAGATAGCCTCCTCAAGCAACTCATCCTGGCTGGCCGGAAGCCGGATCGTCATTGCGTGTGAATCAATCCGGAGAGTTTGTTGTGTTAGTTGCAGAGTCAGTAAACCTTTCGGAGGCTATCAGCGATATGTCGGATCGATTTTTCTGCCATGCGATTAAAATAGTCCCACGCATGGCCTCCGCCGGTCGTTTCCAGATCCCGTTCGTGCAGAATGCCGGACGACGATAACTTCATTCCCAAGCGAGCGACCCCGTCGAACCAATCGATGTCGGCGGGATCGCAGCAGAAGAATTGATGTCGGGGCCATGCCAACGGCTGGAGATTCAGCACGACAGTCGCTTGTCTCGCCGCTTCTGCGTTTGGAAACATGGAATCCAGAGGAATTCCGGAGCCGTACAACTGGTTGAAATCTACAGCGGGGGAAATAGCCGCCACAACAGGAAAATCGGAAGGGTAGCGATACGCCAGTTGCAGCACTCCCTGCCCCCCCATACTGACTCCAAGGAGTGCGATCTTCGGGGGGGTGACAGCGAACCGGCGTTCGATCAGCGGCACGACGGAATTCCGGAGCCAGTGCTGCGCCGACTGCTCGGCATCAAACGCGGGGCACGCCACGTCCAGCCACCAACTCTGTCCACCGTCCGGACAGACCGCGACGAGTTGGTGCTGCTGAAACAAGCGACTGAAGACAGCGTTTTCATTCAGGAGAATCCCCGCATGCCCGTGCAAAAAAAGAACAACGCCTGCCGGGGGCGTCTGAGACTGCGGGATAAAGATATCGACGCGACGACCATCAAGAGACTCTGTCGTCCAGCGTGACAAATCGGCATGATCGCCCGATGCAATTTCAGCGAGCGACAGGTCATCGCTGCGATTGTCCGGCTTTGATTTCCCGGTCCCCTGCAACAGGTCTCGTAGATTTTTAAACATATTAAATTCTTAAGGTTCAGCCAGCGAACAGATCGCGGACGCAAATTATCAGTTCTGCCGGACCATAGGTGATTTGCAGATGGCCGAACCGGGACGCAGAGCTGTTTCAGCGAGGGACTGTATCGAATGCCGGATCCTGCACAAACAGGACACGAACGTTATTCCGGCGTTTTACAATCGTCTTTGCCCACTCTCTACTGTTCAGATCCTGCAGGTTGACGTCAGTAGTCAGCAGACCGACAGGCGTATGTCGGACGACCTTCATCGCAACTGCCGCCGCCTGAGTGATGATCACACTCTCGACCATGCTCTGCCGCGTCAATTTTCGAAATCGGGTGCTGAATGGGGCGACTTCAGGAGCAGGATGAATTTGAACTGAAGCGTTTCGGGCGTTTCATTCCTGGCGCAACGATCTGCTTCGGTTGAGCGTCGGCCCGTGGAAACGAAACACAAAAAGTGGTCCCGGAATTCACAGTACTGGTGACGAAGATTGCACCATCATGTGCCTTAACGATGCCATACACGGTAGACAGTCCAAGTCCTGTGCCCTTCCCAAGTTCCTTGGTTGTAAAGAAGGGTTCAAAAATTCGGCTCCGCGTGGCTTCATCCATTCCGCAGCCATTGTCTGACACACTGAAGACGACACTATCCCCGGGCAAAACACGAGGTCCGAGAGAATCCGTTGTGTCGTCTGATGGCAGGTTTCGGGCGGATAGAGTGATACACCCTTTTCCGTCAATTGCGTCTCGGGAGTTAACGATTAGATTGGCAATGATCTGGTCCAGTTGGACAGGATCGATCAGGATAGGCCACAAGTCGCTTGCATGATTCCAGGTGATTTCAATTTCTTCACTGACCGCGTGTCGCAGCAATTTCAGCATGCGTGGTACGGCTTCGCCGAGTTGCACGACGGTCTTTGCCGTGGATTGACGGCGTGCAAACGCCAGCAGCTGATGCGTCAGTTCAGAGGATCGCCGTGCGGCCCCCTGAATCGCTGCGATTTTTTCGGCCAGTGCCGGTTGGTTTTCTGTCTGCATCAGCAGAATGTCACTGTACCCGAGAATTACCTGAAGCATATTGTTAAAGTCGTGCGCGATTCCGCCTGCAAGTGTGCCAACCGCTTCCATCTTTTGTGCTTCCTGCAGATGGCGTTCAAGTTCATCGCGTTTCAGTTCAGCCCGCCTGCGATCCGTAATGTCCATGACCAGTGCAAAGAAGCCCGGCACTGAACCGTCTTCGCCTCGATGGGGCGCGTAGATGATGCTCCGAAAACGGTGCTCTCCATTGAGGACGCGTTCCGGCGTCATAAACTCGACTGTTTCACCTCTCAACGCACGCTTGATCCATGGCGTGACAAAATTGAACTGTTCCTGCGACAGCACATGGCGGAGATGACATCCGACAATGTCATCATTGGCAGGTCCGAGACCTGACGCATGCCATTTATTACCCATCTCGTTGACAAATTGAATGACGAGGCTGCGATCGATATACATCAGGAGGCCCGGCAGTGAATCGGCCAGCACCTGCAGTCTCTGTTCAACCGACTTGCGATCCTGAATATCCTCAAACAATGCGATGAGTAACGGGCCTTGCCCGGCGTCCGAATAATGGACTGCGGACATCAGTTGTTTGATCCAGAGAAGACTGCCGTCCTGCTGGACGCAGCGATGCTCAACAGAGTATTCCCGGATTTCTCCAGCCAGCAGTCGGTCGAGACTTTCCATGCAGCTCTCGAGATCTTCGGCATGGATAATCTGAGCCAGTTTAAGGGACTTGAGTTCCGGCACGGAATAGCCAAAAATTCGCACCGCACACTGATTGGCATCCAGAATGCTCAGTGAATCCGGATCAATCACGGCGACGCCAATGGCAGCCTGCTCGAAGACGGCGCGAAATCGAGTGTCGCTGAGTCGCAGTTTGGCTTCCGCCGCACTCAACAGCTGCACGTCCTTTTCCAGTTGCTGATGTGCCAAAGACAACGCGGATGAGTGGCGGCGAATTGAATCGGTCAAATGCTCCTGCCTCAGGACGATCAGGTACGTCAGAATCCCCGCCAGACAGAGGATCACTCCCCCGTTCGCGCCATAGAGCAATGCGGCCCGGACAGCGACATGGCTCCACCCTTCATCGGGGATCGCGCCTAGTTGCCAAACCTGATTCAAAGCCCGACATTCGGCGATTTCCGGATCCGAGTCAAAAACATTCGCATCACCATAAAATGGTCCGGCGGTATTGTTTCGCAGAGCAAGCTTTAGCGAATTGTCACGATTGTTAATCCGAGCCTCCGACAGCAGGTGGTCAATGTTCACCACAATCGCCAC
>JAGQQS010000695.1 GCA_020426105.1 Planctomycetaceae bacterium | reverse complement strand
AAACGTCTGGAAGATCGGCCGCTGATTCGCGCGCTGCTGCAGGACGGATTTTCTCCGGTTGAACCGCTCTGCAAACCCGGCGACAACATCGATTCGCTCTTCGATCCGGCCCGGACCATGCATGTGATCGACTGCGACAGTTCTCAGGCACTGGTGGTGGAAGAAGCCTCACGCGGAAGAAATCTGGTAATTCAGGGGCCGCCGGGAACAGGCAAGTCTCAGACCATTACGAATCTGATCGCGGCCGCCGTCAGTTCGGGAAAAACGATCTTGTTTGTCGCTGAAAAAATGGCCGCACTGGAAGTTGTCAAACGCAGGCTGGACAATATCGGAATCGGTGATATGTGCCTGGAACTGCATTCGAAAATGTCGAACAAGCGTTTTGTGCTGCAGGAAGTGGCACGCACGCTGAAGCTGGGTGGACCGACAGTCCCGACGGAACTGCCCGATGTCGTCAAACGACTGAAAGACCGGCAGAAGACCATCAACGGTTATGTGGGCGTGCTCCATTCCCCGTTTGGGAGATCCGGACAGACTCCCTATCAGATACTCTCCGAGCTGATTGAACTCCGGGCAGCAGCTGTCCCGCTTCCGGACTTTCAGTTGCCGGAAGCTGCAGAATGGACGGCGGATGAGTTCACTCAGAAGCTGGAGGCCGTGACGGATCTGTCACACGTGCTTCGTCATCTCGGCGATCCAGCCGACCATCCCTGGCGGGGCTCCATGCTCGATCAGATTCTGCCTCTTGATCTGGAGCGATTGCTGGTGGCCGCACCTCAGTGCATCGCAGAACTGGATGCCCTGACAGAAGCAACCGCCAGATTAACACAGCGTCTGGCAGATGACCCTGCCGTAACCTTATCCGGGATTGATCGCATTCTGCGTACGGTGTCCGCATTAATGCAGGCGCCGGAACTGGATCCGCAGGCAATCGCCGGCACAATGTGGACCGATCATCGTCAGGCAATCCGCGAACTTGCGGAACATGCCCGCGCGATTCTGAAGGCACGCGAAACACTCAGTGGTAAGATCACAGAAGCCGCGTGGGAGAAAGATGTGGACGCCGACTGTCAGGCTTACCGCCTCTACGGGCAGAGCCTGTTCCGCATGTTTCGCTCGTCCTACCGCGCGGCGCGCAGAACTTTGAAGAGTTTCCTGACCGGGCCGCAGCCGGCAGCTTTTGATGCTCGCCTGGAAATTCTCGAACTGCTGAACTCCAGACAAACGGCGCGTAAGAAAATCACGGAAGCGGCCACCGTCGGCGAAAAAGCATTTGGCCGATACTGGCTGGGGCAACAGACCGACTGGCAGCGACTGTCGGAATGGGAAGCATGGGATGACGCGACGTCGAAGGCCGACACATCACCACGATTTCGCTGCATGCCGGCGCTGCTGGATCGAAAAGACGATGTTGCACAGTTTACCCAGGATGTTCGGCAGAAGTTGACGACGTTCCTGACAGGCTACAGGGCACTGTGCGAAAGTCTGAAGCTGGATTACGCCTCCGCGTTTGGCTATCGAGCGACGGGTGCATCAGAGTCATCTGCAGCAACCAGCGCGCCGCCGTCGGCCACATCGTCTGCGCCGCTTGCCGCCATGGGAGCCGCCGCCAGCGCGCTGCTGGCAGACATTCGTCAGCGGCTGGTGGCATGGCTGGAAAACCCGGAAGGGTTGCAGCACTGGCAAAGCTATCGACGCTCTTCGGCCGCCGCCGCAGGTATCGGAAACGGTATCGTGGCTGAACGCATCCGGCAAAAGAAGATCGCTCCCGCGAATGGTCCTGCGGTCTTTCGATTTGCACGCGCGGAGGCATTGTTGCGGGCGATGTTTAAGCAGCATCCCGAATTCGAAACATTTGACGGCGGCAAATTTGAAGAATTGATCGAGGAATTTTGTAACCTCGATATCAAACGCCTCGAACTTGCCCGGGCTGAGGTCGCGGATGCACACTGGCAGGGCATCGGCCGTCCACGCGGCGCCGGAATGGCAGAATCTGTCGCGTTACTGAAGCATGAAATGCAGAAACAACGCCGTCATCTGCCACTCCGTGAACTGCTGGCGCGCGCGGGTAAAGCGGTGCAGGCTGTGAAACCGGTCTTTATGATGAGCCCGCTTTCAGTCGCACAGTACCTGGAACCGGGGGTGCTGGAGTTTGATATGCTGCTGATCGATGAAGCATCGCAGGTCAGGCCGGTTGAAGCGCTGGGAGCTGCCGCGCGAGCGCGGCAGATGGTGGTTGTCGGAGACGACAAACAGATGCCCCCAACGCAGTTCTTCGGCCGTGTCCTGGGAGATGTGGCGGATGAACGAGGGCCGGAAATGCAGGCCGGCGATGTGGAAAGTATTCTGGGTCTGGCCATCGCCCGCAACACTCCGCAGCGCATGTTGCGCTGGCACTATCGCAGCAGGCACGAATCACTGATCGCAGTTTCCAATCGAGAGTTCTACGACAACCAGCTGTACATTGTTCCGTCACCGGAACGCTCGGGCGACCTGGGCGTGAAGTGGAGCTTTGTTGAGGGCGGCATGTTCGTTAAAGGCAAAAACGACATCGAAGCCAAAATCGTCGCTGAAGCCATTATGCAACATGCTCGCGAACACGCGAAGTGGACACTGGGCGTCGCGGCCTTCTCCGTCTCCCAGCGCGACGCGATCCTGAAAGAACTGGAACAGCTGCGGAAGAGATCACCGGAGACAGAACGTTTCTTTGACCCGAATGCCGCCGACCCGTTCTTCGTGAAGAATCTGGAGAATGTCCAGGGTGACGAACGCGATGTGATCATCGTATCGGTCGGGTACGGCCCAGGCGAAGACGGCCGTGTTTCACTTAACTTCGGTCCGGTGTCTGCGTCCGGTGGTGAGCGGCGTCTGAATGTATTAATGACGCGGGCGAAACGCGTCCTCCATCTCTTTTCATCGATGCGGGCGGAAGATATCGATCTCAGTCGCGCGACCGGACGAGGTCCCGCCGTGTTCCGGGAGTACCTGCGCTTCGCGCAGCAGGGAGCTCCGGCAGACATGGCACAATCGACGATCGGGCATGATCGATTCGTGGATGTTGTGCAACGTCAGCTGACAGAACGCGGTTACAAAGTGCAGACTCAGGTGGGGGTCGCCGGACTTTTTGTGGATCTCGCGGTGGTCGATCCGGATAATGCCAGTCGATTCATTCTGGGAATCACCGTCGATGGCGAAACGTTTCGCACGGCGCGTTCCTCACGCGACCGAAATCGAACGACCGATGGAGTATTGAACGGGCAGGGGTGGCTTTTGCATCGCCTCTGGTCGCTGGAATGGTTCCGGCGGCCGACCGAACAGCTGAACCGGCTGATTGAAGTCATTGAAAAGGCTCGCCATGGACAGGTAATACGTAAAGAACCCCGGCTGGCAAGCACTGTTTCGGAGATCCCCCGTCAGACCGGTGGCCCTGACCCGCTGTCAATTTCTGTGACGGGTACTGAACCATTGCCACCACAAGCGACTCCCAATGATGCATCGCAGCCTGATGAAGGCAGTCTGCTTTCGGAACTGGTCACCACCGGGCTGAAAGTCGGCGCGGCAGTGCTGGTTGCAGAAAAAGGGAAAGGTATTGATGCCGCGATTGAAGTTCTGAATAAAGATCAGCCAAAGTCAAAGAAGTGACACCGTGGTCCCGGAAAACTCAACCATGAAAACAGCATGCAGGGTTTACAGAATGCTTGGCAATGAATCACTCTGGGATGTCGCTGCGCAGTGCAATAAACTATTGAGCAGTTCAGGCATCGCGTATGCTGTCTGCGGCGGCGTCGCAGTCTGCCTGCATGGCTATCAGCGCAACACGATTGATTTGGACCTTGTGATCCGCTCCGAGGATCGCGACACCGTACGCCAGCTCTTCACCAGTGCAGGCTTTCGCTGGGACACTGAGCAGGCCGAATTTCGGACATCTGACGGTATCGCCGTCCAGTTTCTGATTGCCGGGCAAAAAGCCGGCAAAGGCAGCGAAGTGACAATCGCCGAGCCCGTGGGTGATCTGAATATTGAACAAATAGAAGGACTTTCTGTGGTCCGACTATCGCGGCTGATCGAGATGAAGATCGCCTGCGGCATGAGCAATCTGCGGCGGACACACAAAGACTTCGCGGACGTCGTTGAGCTGATCTCCGTTCGCAGCCTCGATGGATCGTTCGCGCGTTTCCTGCACCCGTCACTACGCCCCGCCTACCGCGAACTCGTTCGCAACGCGACCGCATCGGACGATGAATGAACGCGTGCAGTACGAAATTGCGGCAGAGATGGATGAACTGGAGTTGTTGCCCGGTATACTGGAGGCCACCAGTTGTCTCAGGCAGAACATTAAGTCCCTCGGCACAAGATTTCTTGCCCAGCACGGGAGTTTTGAAATGTTTGAACGAATTACGCGAGACCCCACAGTGCTTTCCGGGAAGCCGATCATTAAAGGAACGCGAATCAGCGTCGAGATGATTCTGGAATGGGTTGGAAGTGGCGCGAGTCGCGAGGATATCGTTCGCCAGTATCCTCATCTGACGTCCCAAGACATTGAACAAGCGACATCCTTTGCCGCATCTTCAATCCGGAACGATGTGGTATTGACCGCCGAGGTCAAGTCTTGAAACTCACGCAATTTCCGCTTTCGTGTCTCAACCAGCCAAATCATAAAACTGAAAGTCCGGAATCAGGCGTTGCGAACCTCAGTCGCGTGCATCAGCCCGCGCATGTAGCCATAGGCAAATAGCCGTCCGAGCATCGTATATCCCGGTTCGCCGTTGTCTTCACCGACCATTTGTGGCACATGATCCGGTCGAATCGGACCGGTGAAACCAATCTCGCGGAACGCCCTCATAGCGGCCGCCATGTCGGTCGGACCATTGTCGTGAAACGTCTCTGCAAACGACTGGGCATTGCCCCGCACGTCGCGAAAATGTACATACTGAATGTGTGAACCAAAGTGTCTGATCGTCGCGGCGATATCAACATTCATCGTGGCAAATGTTCCCTGACAGAAACACATCGCGTTTGAAGGACTCGGCGCCAGCGACATCAGCCGATCAAACCCGGCCACGTTGTGCATGATGCGGGGTTTTCCCAGCAGTTCGGGCAGTGGAGGATCATCCGGATGCATACACAGTTTAACATCACAGTGCTCAGCGACGGGCAGCAGTTCATTCAGCATTCGTTCGAGCTGTTCCCAGAGTCGTTCGGGCGTCAGCTTTCTGGCCAGCGCATCGAATTCCGCGTTGGGAGGACGATATCCCAGCCGCACGGCATGTTCGACCTCCGACAGATCAAATGCGGTCACTTTGGCACCGCTGCGTTCCGGAGCATCCAGGCGAGTTCGACACCAGTCCGTACCGGCCATAAAATTGTAACACAACAGTCGAATATCAAGATCGGCCATCTGTCGAATCAGGAGCTTCATCGCTGCGATTTCTGAACCGTCATCGCAGCCGAGTTTGATATTTTCGATGGGCAGGTAACCTTCCACCACGGACAGCCGCATTCCGAAGGACGCAATGCGTTGTTGTGCCGTACGGAGCGCCGCTGCGTCCGTTCCGGGATAGCGATGTACGACGTCCGTCACACCACACTGAGCCGCCAGTTGCAGGTTCTCATCGGACAGGGGTGTCAAAACAGTGGCCAGTTGCATTGAATGTTGTCCAGACAAATCGGCGAGCGGCAAGTGTCAGCTGGCCGGTACGATGCGATTCAAAAACGCGCCCTCACGACACAATCTCATGGATCACTTTACCGGCCACATCAGTCAGACGAAAGTCTCGTCCCGCGTAGCGGTACGTGAGGCGTTCGTGATCCATGCCCAGCAGATGCAGAATTGTCGCGTGCAGATCATGCACATGGACTCGATTGTGAACGGATCGAAACCCAAAGTCGTCCGTTTCCCCATATGTCATGCCGCCTTTGATCCCCCCACCGGCCATCCAGGTCGTAAATCCATAGTGATTGTGATCCCGACCGTTGCCGTTTTCTGTGGTTGGCGTACGGCCAAACTCCCCGCCCCACAGAATTAATGTTTCATCCAGAAGTCCACGCTGTTTCAAATCCGTCAGCAGTGCAGCGATCGGTCGATCGATATCAAGGCACAGCTTCCGCGTCTGATTATTGTGATCATTGTGCGTGTCCCATGGCTGACCGTCACCATAATAGACCTGAACGAATCGTACGCCACGTTCACTCAGGCGTCGGGCCAACAGGCATCCGTTGGCAAAGTGACCCTCACCGTATGAATCTCGGGTTGCCTTTGATTCCTGCTGCAGATCAAACGCATCAGTACCGGTAAATTGCATGCGAAACGCGGTTTCCATCGCCTGCAGGCGTCCTTCCAGTTGACCATCCGGCCCCGTGCGCTGCAATTGCAGTCGATTGAGTTGCGTCATCAGGGACACCTGAGCCACCTGTTCTGCCCGCGATGCATCCGCATTGCGAAGAAACGGGATCAGTTTGTCCGGCACGGGATCCCGATGATTGATGTAAGTTCCCTGATGCGACCCCGGCAGGAAGGCGCTGGTCCAGAGAATCGAAAAGCGAACCGGCTTGCCGGGGCACAGGACGACGTACGCCGGCAGATCCGAATTCTCGCTGCCCAGCCCATACGACAGCCACGAGCCCATGCTCGGCCGCGTCGGCAGAATCGTCCCGTTATTCATCATGAGCAGAGCAGGGCCATGATTTGGGTTGTCGGTATACATGGAACGGATGATCGCCATGTCGTCGATACACCCTGCGGTCAGCGGCAACAGTTCACTCACGGGAACTCCGCTGTCACCCGCCGGACGAAATCGAAACGGCGACGGCATCAGTCCCGCCGTGCGTCGCTCCGTCCGAAGATCCGCTTCCGCCGGCCGCTGTCCGGCGAATTTGACCAATTGCGGTTTGGGATCAAACAGATCTCCATGAAACGGTCC
>JAGQQS010000694.1 GCA_020426105.1 Planctomycetaceae bacterium | reverse complement strand
ACCACTACACCACAGCCGCGAAATTACACAAAAGACAGTCTTTAGTCAGTATATTCTGGCGTTTCCGACATTGCAATCAACCACATTCAAATGCATCGATTTACACTCATTTCGGCCCGAAGTGGAGACAAGTGGAGACGGTCCGGGTATTCGTACACGACCACGCACTCCAGCTACAACTCTTCCGTTGCCTGACATTGCTCAACCAGGACTGGCAGGTTTAACATTCGGCGCAATTTTGCGCCGGTCTGGGACTCGGAGTGTTTTGGCAGTTGGACCTACTTGGTGGTTCAGGAAAGTCTCGGAGCACAATTCACTCGAAAATGACTGCGATATACGCTGAAAATCGACTTTGACTCTGCCCGGAAGATCATGCGTGCTTCACCGCGTTAATGATCCGTTGAACATAACTTTGCTTGGATCTTCGAGACCTGCGTTCTTCGTTAGTTTGCCATTCGTTCAGCCAATCGACTCACGTTCTTCGTCGGTGAACTTGTTGTCGATGGTTTCACCGGCACTAGCGGCTTTTCTCATGCGGCTGAGTTTCTGGGCAGCGACATCATTTACCTTTTGAGTGGAACGGGAGGCCAGGACGGATTCTGCACATACAGCGTTGGTCAAATCCAATCGTTGCGGAGGTAGAGAACCAGAAACTGCGCGATTCGGATAAATCCTTTCGACATCTTTGCCACTGTTACAGACGAATTCAGTCGAGCGTCGGCTATGCCCGGCATCGCTATGAACGGTTCCCTGACCGCCATTCCTGGATGCTGATCGCCTTGTCGGCCCCAACCACGATGTGGTCCAGTACTGGTATACCAACAACCTCAGCCGTCTCTTCCAAGCGCCTCGTGACGCTGATGTCCTGATCACTCGGAGTCGGATCGCCACTTGGGTGATTATGCACCACAATAATGCTGTTTGCAGCGTCCCGGATTGCTGGCCGGAAAACTTCCCGTGGATGAACCAAGCTGTTCCGGAGCGTACCCACGGTGACCTGATGACAGTCGATCGGCACGTTCTTTGTGTTGAGCGTCACCACCCAGAATTCTTCCTGCTGGCTTTCGCGAGCCATGCGACCGAACTGATGCAGACAAAACTGGATGGCTGCCGCTGGGCTGCTGATCCTGGTAGTGGATTCATATTCACTTTTCAGCTCAGCAATCCGGAGCCCGATTTCGACACCGGCCATCAATCGAGTCACAGATTCATCCGTCATGCCCTTGCACACAGACTGGATCTCGGCAGTGCCGGCGTCTGACAGTTTCTTCAGGCCAACTTTGGTCACCAACTTATGAGCATCAGCGACCGCCGCCGCGCCTCGACGCCCAGTTGCCATCGTGATTAGTTCAACCGGCGAACAGTTCAGCAGAGCTTTCCTCATCAGCATACCTTTCGTTCAAACTTAAAGAATTTCGTGTGGGCCGAACGTGGATCACAAAAACGTCGCCTCGCAATATGTGGCTGCCTCCGCCGATTGTTCACATGGCGACCGCCAAGCATTGGCCGCTGGCGGAGATTGGAGTCGCGAAAGGCGTTGGCAACTCACAGTCAGCGGTGACGCAGGAACCAGCGTTCCCTTCGATCGTGTGTCACGCGCGATAACTGCTGCAAGGACAACTGGAGGCGGCAATGATTTCCGCGTCAGCCATGCGTGTCGTACCTGAGTTGCGGATGTCCCGAAAATCGGATCCGCATTGTCTCAATTTGTTTTCGGAACACATTCAGAAGCACATCTTCGTGAACGTAAAAACATGCATTCCGGATCAATCTTTCCGACCGAATTCTGCAATACGATTTGCGCTGGGTTAATTGATGAACGGAACATTCAGCGATTGCGATTGGACGACGGAAATTCCACCAGAACAGGGTTCCGTTTGGATGAGTGGTAAGTGTCACGGCACGATCGTGTCAGACTTTCCCGTCTACAATTCCTGCAAGACCCGCAACGCAGCCAGGATGTCGTTTTTCGCAGCCCGACGTGGCCAATCGATGCATGTGCAGCCTACATCGCACTTGATTTGTGAGGCCCTCGACTGCGACAATCTGCGGGTCGGCAAAATATCGATAGGGCAATTGATCCGGGGTCGATCTTACCGATTGGCAGCCTTTGTTTCCCGATGTCCATGTGAGAGGCGACACCATGCCAATTCGCGACCGAATCATCTGGAGCCCAAGCAACCCATTCAGCGA
>JAGQQS010000693.1 GCA_020426105.1 Planctomycetaceae bacterium | reverse complement strand
GGACGTCGTTCGAGTTCGTAATTGCGATCAGTCGCGGCGCCCCAGTCCGGATGGCCGCAGCCGAAACCCATCGAACGTCCCGGTGCGTACAACGGAATATGAACGAACAATACGATCGGCTGCCCGCGACGGACTTCCGTCCGGAAGAACTCAAGCTGCTCAGGCAGAATCTCGTAGTGGGAGTTGTCGATCGCCAGGAAACGAACGCCGTGGACTTCATACACAGCCATCAATGGATGATTCCCCTGGTACATCGGCTTCAGACGTCGCTTGATCCAGTCAGCTCGAAGTTGCTCCAGTGAGCCTTCCATGCCTTCATAGTGCCAGTCGTGGTTACCAGCCACATACAACCAGGGCATTTCAACGGTGGTCAGTCGTTCCAGCACCCAATCGATGGCGGCTTCTGAAGGAAAACTGAAGATGTCTCCTACAAGCGCGAGCAGATCGATGCCTTCCGACTTCGCTCGTTCCAGCGCTGCTTCGAAGCTGTGTTCCGGGTTGGTTGGCTGTCCGGTTTTGAAATGCGAGGTATTGTTGTAAGCCTTTGCCATCCGCCCGCTGAATTCGCGATACGGTTTTCCACGCTCGTCATCCCTGAACAGATGCGTGTCTGCCACGACCATCACCTTGACCGGGCGAGTCACCGCATTGGTAAAGTATGTGACTTTATTATCGTCAATGGCAAAAGACTCGCCCGACGCTGCCGCAGTGAATGTTTCTGCTTCTGCCACCGAATCAACGCAAACCAAACCAGCGGCCGAGGCTGTCTGTATAAAAGAACGACGTTGCATCAAATGAGCCCCTGGAACTGCTGAATTGCTGAACAGTGGTGTTCAGATAATAGCGACAGCAACCATCAACAGGAACCTCAGCACTGCCAGTCGCTCATATCCGCAGGACGCTGCAATCGCCTGACGGCCGCTTCGCGAGGCAAAGTGCTGCCGCACCATTGTCAGGATTTTCGATTCAACGAGTGAAATCAAAGCGTACGAATTCTTCCATGACAGAATCATGCGAAGCTGCATCATGATGCTCGAGAGGCGGCGAAAAGTTTTGAGGCCACCGCCGTTCAAAATGCCCGGCATCTCCTTCATCTGCAACAGGCGTCAGGACAGGCGGAATGAAGCCATGGGTAAAACTGAAATCTGTCGGTGCCTGCAGTGTCTGATACTTAATCGCGCCAGACCAGCTCCCGGGTGATCCGTCAGCATCAATGCCTCGCACCCACGCAATGTAGGTACCCATCGGCATGTCTGATGACGGGGTGAATGACGTCTCGTTCAGGTTGGTGTTGCGAATGTACTGCGAAACACCTTGTGTGATATCATTGATCCAGACGTCGTAAGTCACAGCACCTGAAAGAGCATCCCAGCTGATTGTCGGACGCAATGTGCGTGTGCGGGCGCAATCGAGTGCAAGGCGGTTGCCGTATTAATCGCGAACCAGGCCCCTGGTGACCATTGCGACGGAATGGCATTCGTGAAAGGCCGAACCCACACGCTGAACTGACCAAAGCCGAGATCGACAGGCGGTACGCAGGAGGTCCCCGGAACAGTCCTGAGTACCGTTCACGTTCGTCAGAGACTTCGGTCCCAAACTACCTCGGACCCCAATGTCCTTGACCAGAAGGGTTCCCGCTTCAGTTCCGTCGCTCTTCCATAGTTCCGTCAAAAAGCCGTAGGAATTGCACTTTTGCGTTCCCGGCCTGAACATGCGAAACTGAATCCAAGGCTCCGGATATTCACCAGACTCCCTGTACCGATGCCGCGCTCGAATGGTCGCTCAAACAGAAATCAGTTTATGACACAGACATCGCACGAAGACCTTTCGAAAGCCGACAAGCTGCTGGAAGTTCGGTACGAGTTTACTCCGGCACTTTCAGAAATTCTGGGCCACCTGAAAGCCTCTTTGATGGTGACGACTTATCAGGCCGGCAAGCTGTTGGTCCTCGGCGTACACGAGGGACAACTCAAAATCACTTTATCCAGCTACGACCAGCCCATGGGACTTGCGCTGGACGGTGACCGTCTTGCGATTGGAAGTCGAAAGCAGATTAACTTTCTCGCAGGGAATCGGGATGTCGCGCCCACGGTTGCTCCGCCAGGCACGTGGGACGTGTGCTATGTTCCCCGGACGTCAACATGGACCGGCAGTATTCATGGGCATGATCTGGCATGGGGAGCTGAAGGTCTTTGGGTCGTCAATACGCTGTTCTCCTGTCTGTGCACGCTGCATGAAGACTTTAGCTTCGTGCCGCGCTGGAAACCTCGCTTCATCAGCCGGATCATCGATCAGGATCGCTGTCATCTGAATGGACTGGCGGTCGACCAGGGGCGACCGCGATTTGTTACCGCGATGTCCGAAACAGACTCGGCCGCCAGCTGGCGATCGACCAAAGCCACAGGCGGCGTCGTGATCGATGTCGAATCGGGCGACACTGTGGCGCGAGGATTCGCCATGCCTCATTCGCCGCGCTGGTACGAGGGAAAACTGTGGGTTCTGGATTCTGGTCGAGGAGCGCTCTGCACCATCGATCCGGCTACCGGAAGAATCAGCACCGTGGAAACTTTCCCCGGATACACACGTGGCCTCAGTTTTCTCGGTCAGTTCGCCTTCGTGGGGCTTTCACGAATTCGTGAGACTTCAGTGTTCGGTGGTGTCCCCATCGCAGACCGACGCAGCGAGTTGAAGTGCGGCGTGGGAGTCGTGAATCTCATCACCGGCCGGACAGTCGCCGTGTTTCAGTTTCTGTCAGGTATCACAGAAATCTTTGCGGTCGAGATCGCGGCCAATGCGAGATGCCCTTACGTGGCCGGTGCAAGCTCAGACGGTCAGGAACATGATGTCTGGATTGTGCCACAGCCCGGAATTGTTCCATCCGTTACCCCACGCACGGCATGGTTCGATTCATCCCGGCTGAGTCGATCGAGCGCTGGATACTCTGAGCATCCGGCTATGCCGCTGCCGCCGCAGAATCATCCTCAGGCACCACATCCAATGGGTCTCGAAGACTGGCTGAAGGAAAATCCAGGGGATGCTTCCGGATGGATTGCCCTCGGCAATTTGCGACAGGAGCAGAATCGTCAGGCAGAGGCAGTGGTCTGTTATGAACGCGCAGTGACAGCGGCCCCCGGCATGTCTGCAGCGCGGCAGAATCTGGGATATCTGCTGTTTAATCAAGGGCACCCCGAACGTGCGCGTGAAGTATTTCGTGAATTGTTAGCGATGGATCCGACCCCGTTGAATCGGCTGCTGGCGGCCTCTGTTCTTCCGGTCGTGTATCGTTCGGCCGCAGACCTGCTGCAGTGGCGAAACGAACAGGAAGCCGACCTTGCCGCGCTGGTTCGGGATGGCGCGGTCGTTGACGCTGCAGCTCAACTGGTGCCCACTGCTTTCTTCTGGGCCTATCAGGGACTGAATGACTGCCGCGTAATGACGCTGAGAGGCCAAATCATTCGCGGCTCCCGCGATGTTTCGAATCCGGCAGGACGAATTCGCCAAAGAACGGATTCTCCACTGCGAGTGGGGTTTCTTTCAGCCTACTTCCGTAACCACACCATCGGACGCCTGAATATTGGTCGCATCGAGAAACTGAACCGCTCAGACTTTCATGTCACGGTCTGTTCGGCCGGTTCAGCGATTGATGAATTCAGTGAGCGATTTCGGACCGCAGCCGATCGATTCATCGAAGTACCGCGTCATGTCTCAGAGGCGATTGATGTATTACGTGGCCTGGATCTTGACGTGCTCCTTTTCGCTGACGTGGGCATGGATGCTTTGTGCTCGACGCTCGCGTTTTCCCGTATGGCGCCGGTGCAGTGTGTCACCTGGGGGCATCCGGAGACGACCGGAAGCCACTGCATGGATTATTTCCTTTCCAGCATTCTGCTGGACGACGAATCATCCCGCTCCCATTACACAGAAGAGCTGATCCTGATGCCTCTGACCGGCATTTACTACGAACGTCCCTGTTTACCATCATCTGCAGCGAACATTCGAGTAAAGTTGGGGCTGCCTGCGGACAGACATCTCTATGCATCTCCGCAATCGTTGTTCAAATTCCATCCGGATGACGACAATGCCCTCCGCAGAATTCT
>JAGQQS010000692.1 GCA_020426105.1 Planctomycetaceae bacterium | reverse complement strand
TGTTGATCACCATGGCTCGACATTCCGGCAAAGTCCTCACACACCGCTTCCTGCTTCGCGAGGTCTGGGGCCCACTCGATTCGCAGGAGAATCATTATCTGCGAGTCTTTGTGGCAAGTCTCCGCCGCAAGCTGGAATCCGACCCGGCCCAGCCGAAGTACATTATTACCGAACCCGGTGTCGGATATCGCTTCACCGCGGAGTGACCGACGCCTGCAGCAGGTGCTGCGCGCGTGATCGAGCCAATCCGGCTGGATCACTCACCGGTCACTCAAGGGGCCGACGACCTGAAATCAAAGCGAGCACTGCAGAGAAGAGCGCAGCGCCGATGATGGACCAGATGATTGGAAAGTTTCGGTCGCCGATCTGCACGTCCAGAATCTCCGGAAACCCCGCAGCTCGGGCGATGTAGGTACCAAGGACGGCACCGATGAACCCGAGCACGATGGATGTCAGACAACCGCCACGGGAAAACCCGGCAAGAGACTGTGCGATTGAGCCACAGATCCCGGCCACGATCAAGAGGATAACGACTTCCATCGGACTCATGGTTCAATTCCGTTTCTGTTTACGATAGACGACATAAGGGGAGCATGATCATTGTGGATTCTGCGTCTGGCCTGCTGAACCTGCCGACTGCGAAGTGTTGCCGTGTTGAGCGACGTCCTTTTCAAATTGTTCAGATAGTTTCTGAGCTGTCGCCAAATGCCGCTCTGTTCTGGATGTGGCGTCGCTGATTAGCTTCCTGAATTCTTCATCACCGACAGCATCCATCGCCTTTAGCTCGGAAAGTGCCCAGGTATGCGATCCGATCGTGAAACCCAGAAATCCCATATCAAAATCCGCACCCTCAAATTCCTTCAGCATATTCGTGGCGGACTGCACATAGTTGTCTGTCGCCTGCCGATCGATCGCCAGAATTCGATGGACAGGGATCAATAAATTCCCGTGCATCTGTTTA
Organism: Planctomycetaceae bacterium; assembly: GCA_020426105.1. GTDB lineage: Bacteria > Planctomycetota > Planctomycetia > Planctomycetales > Planctomycetaceae > SXXK01. Next base: position 6,515 of record JAGQQS010000692.1, on the reverse strand, counting down.
TGTCCATCGACGCCATCCGGATCAACCGGACCATTCCCTACGATTTTTTCTGTCCCATCCGGGTTTCGGGATGGGTCTTTGGCTGCCTTGGCTGGATCATCAACAGCATCACTCTCATCGTCTGAATTTTGGTCACCACGATACCCGGCTTTACGGGTGACTACACGGTTGCTCAGGTCCGTGATGTCGACCACTCCCGGAGCCCGCTCCTGCAGTTTTTGACGACATTCGGTGTGTTCATCGATGAGGGATTCTGCAAATTGCCTGACCTGGGGATTCGATGAGCGTTGTTCGGCCATCTTTGCCAGTTCGATGGTGCCCTGATCCATCAGCATCAACCTGCCGGCAAAGTAATCCAGAACTACTTTATCAGCATGCGTCATTCTTCCGTGTTCACGTCTCTTAGCCCGTTCGGCTCGCCTTTCCTGTCTCTCGCTGCGCTGGTCAGCGTCTTTCGTGTCGTTCCTGTTGGCAGGTTCCTGTGCGATTGACAGCGAACATGCCATGGTCAGCAACGTGATTCCAACACCTGTGGCGAAAAATTTCATCGTTTCACTCCTTTTCAAATCTCGATGGACACTCGATTTGCTGTGCCATTAAATCCGTGTGGCTGCACGGTGCAAACCACATCGCGCCGATGGAAACCGTGTCCGTCATTCGATGCGAAGCAACTGATGTGCCGCGGTGTCGATTTACTCGTGAACGGCGTCAGCGGCTTACGCGCTCGTTCGGCCATTCGGCTTACCACCGCCGTTTGTGAAGCGTTTTGATCGCCGAACGATCAGGCCGAACGCACAACAATCAGAAATTTGTGGTGCCCCATGGCGAACATTCAGGCAGCAGGACGCTGCCTGTCGGTTGATCAGGCGTCCTTTGCAGCTGCGAACGGACGGCCTGTTTCAGCCTGAAAGCTCCTGAAGCCTGGCAATCGTTATGCTTAACTCGGGGCCATCAACGGGCTTACTGATGAAGTGACTGCATCCTGAGTTTAATGCATCCTGAATCTCGTCCGATGTGGCTCCTGCCGTGAGTGCGATGATCGGCATCGTCATGCCATCGTCACGGATAGCTCGGGTGGCTTCGCGACCATTCATCTCGGGCATCTGCATGTCCATGAGGACACACACAAACTGGTCGCCGACCGCTTCCGCCTCGCGGACGGCCGCCACAGCTTCCGCTCCATTGACGACCTCAACAACCTCAGCTCCCGCGCGTGTGAGGAAATGTCTCGTGACATGACGGACATCGCGTGCATCGTCCGCCACGAGGACCCGGCCACGAATTCTGGCAAAGCTTTTTGTGGTTGTGGGTCTGGGTTTCAGCTCGAGTGGCCCAGGCTGAAGCATTTCCAATGGGGCAAGGTCACCGATCGCCAGCCGCAATGAAAAAACGCTGCCTTCTCCTTCAACGCTCTGAACATCAATATCTCCGTTCAGCAGGCTTGCGAGGCGTTTACTGATGACAAGTCCCAGACCGGTGCCCTCAATTCCCACCAGTTTTGTGCTGTCATGGACTTGTGAGAACGCCTGAAACAGGTGTTCGATTTTGCGTTCTGAAATCCCAATGCCGGTATCAATCACTCGGAATATGACGTGCGAGGAGTCCGATGAGACCACCAGACGGACGTTCCCTCGCGGCGTGAACTTGATCGCATTCCCGATCAGATTAACGAGAATCTGTTCGACGCGTGAGCGATCACTGTATATCTGAGATGGTACCTGGCCGTCGAACTCGATCGTGAGCGGTACATCACTGGACTTGCTTTTGTGCCGCATCAGGTCCAACAGATCCGCCAGCATTGGCATTAGTTTGAACACCGTCCGGTGCACCTGCAGCTTTCCCGCTTCGACCTTTGAAAGATCCAGAATGTCATTGATGATTCTCAACAGAAATCGTCCGTTGCGAATCACGGTTTCCAGATGTTCCTGCTCGATCGGCTGACCGTCCCGCAGGTCCCGTAAGGCGATGTCGGTAAACCCCAGAATCGCGGACATGGGTGAACGTATTTCGTGACTCATGTTGGTCAGAAACGCGGTCTTGGCGCGGCTGGCTTCCTCTGCTGCCAAACGCGCCCTCTCCAGGTGCACTTCGGTGTCTTTGCGGGACGTTACGTCGCTCATATAGAGGGCCGCGCCGCCGTTGATCGGAAACGATCTGGCATCGTACCAGCGGTTGAGATTACGGGCCAGATATTCTTTCATCTCGGCCCGCTGCGAACGCCGGACGCGGTCCAGCAGTGACAGCAGCGGAGATGTCGGATCGTCAGCGAACATTCGCTCATAAGGCGTCCCGATGAGCTCACTGCGGTCACTCAAACCTGACATGCGGAGCGCCGCCGCATTCGCGACTCGAATAATGCCGTCTCGGTCAAAACTGATGAAGGCATCTTCGATGTTTTCAATGACTTCGCTGATAATGTTCCGGGATTCCGAAAGCTGACGTTCTGTTTCTTTTCGTTCTGAAATGTCTTCGACCAGTGCGATTGCACAGCGTGCCTGCCCATCCTGCTCACGTCGCATCGATACCGTGAGCCGGACCCAAACGCAGTGTCCGAATTTATGAAGGTACCGTTTTTCCAGCGTGTATCCTGTGGTTTCTCCCAGTTTCAGCCTGCCAAATTCCTGCAGATCCCGAGGCAGATCTTCAGGATATGTCATGTCCTGAAATTTCATCTTCATCAGTTCATCCGGAGTGTAGCCCACGATTTCGCAAAACTTTTCATTGACCCGCAGCCACCGTCCATTCACGCCGACATGGGCGATTCCAATGGCGGCATTTTCAAAAGTTCCGCGGTATTCCTCCTCGCTGAACTTCAACCGCAGGCTCGCCTCCACGGCTTCAGTCACATCGTTCTGAATACCGATGAAATGGGTCACGATCCCGTCGTCATTGCTGACGGGTGTGATCAGCAGATCGTTGTAAAATGGAGTTCCGTCCCGCCGATAGTTGAGCAACGTGACTCTGCAGCCGGTTCGGTTTTCGATCGCATTCCGGATTTTTTTTACGGCCGCCGAATCCGTTTTTCGTCCCTGGAGGAAACGGCAGTTGCGATGCAGAATCTCATTACGGGAGAAACCGGTGATTTGTTCAAATCCACGATTACAGTACACGATCGGCATATCGTCACTCACCGCATCGACAATCACGATGCCGTTCGTGGCGCTGTCAATGGCTCGATTTCGCAGCTGCAGTGCTTTCTCCGTGGCCCGCAGTCGGCTGACATCATAAATTGTCACTGCAGCCGCACAAAGGTCTCCATCGTCCCCCAGGACCGGCGTGACACGCAGCAGGAATGTCGTTTCCCTGTCATTCCATTGCAGTGAAACCTCCACCGGATCGCACTCTCCCCGCCGCCGCAGCTGAGACAGTTGTCGTTCGGTGGGTTCACAGACCTCGGTCGGCAGAATATCGCTTAATGTCAGCTGATCACCGACACTCCAGATATCACCAAACAGATTGCGGGCTCCCCGATTCCAGCTGGTGATCTGCCCGTCCAGTTTCACGCCGATGATGGCATCCGTGCTGTCAGAGACAATCGAGGTCAGCTTTCGCAGCTGGTCCGCTGTTTCCTTAATCCCATTGATATTGGTAAACGTCAGGACCACACCGTGACGATCATGGTACGGTGCGACGCGGAGAAAAATTGCGTTGCCCTGATGATCTCTGGTCTCTGCTTCGATTGGTCGGTCACAATCGAGAACTTCGTTCGAAAGCGCCACCAGATCCACGTCCTCAAATCGTCGGGCGCAGGTCAGCAGTGAGGTTCCCGCCGGAGCCGGACATTTCAATCCCAGCATTTCCGTCGCGGCCGGCGTGATTCTGCGAATCCGCAGATCGCCGTCGACAAGCACGATACCGATTTCGATGGCGCTCATGACGCTTTCGAGATCGGCAGTCAATTCGGACAGCAGCGTCACACGACGGTCACTTTCCGCGTATGTCGTGTGTAGTTCTTCATTGACACTATGCAGTTCTTCGTTGGTGCTCTGTAATTCCTCATTACTGCTGGTGAGCTCTTCGTTACTGGACTGCAGCTCTTCATTTGTGGTTTCGAGCTCCTCAATTGTGGCCTGCAGATTTTCTCTGGTGAACTCAAGGTCAATTTCCAGCAGTCGAATATGCTCTTCACGCAGCTCACTCGCGTCGTTTGTTGCCGCGGGTTTGACAATCGAAACATCGGTTGACATTGTGTTCGGCGTGATTCCGGATGGGGTGGAAGCGGCAGACGGCAGCGGTTCGCGCAGAAAAGTAATCAGGTAATGAGTCTCTCCGACCGAGGTATGCTGCAGGGCCTGCGCTGTAATCACGACTGTGCCGTCATCATGAAGAAATCGTTCCTGGACACTTCTCTTGTCGTTCAGTCGCAGTCGCTGCAGAGCGATCGTAACCGGCAGGCGAAAGGTTGATTTCAACAAATCGTCGATCGTTCCACTCAGACGTCCATTCGGCGTTGAAATATACGTCGAAAGATTTCCGAAAAGTTGCAGAGGATGAAGATGTTCGTCGACGAGGATTCCTGGTGGTGCGTAGAGTTCGAGCATCCTGTCATAGCTCATGACCAGCGCGGGGGAAATGGATCGCGAAGCGCGTGGCGGCAGTGACAGGCTCGTGCTGATTGTTTTCCGTGTGCGCAGTTTAAGATCGAGCGGTAAACGCGTGTCACGTTCTTTCTGAAAGAGCCGCCAGTGTTTGTCAAGCGGCGAAAACTGCGGCGTCGAATCGCCGGGAGATTCACTGGGTCCGAGCCACAAGACGCCGCGCGTCCGCAGTCCATGAGTAAACGATGCGAGGACTCGATTTTGAGCGTCTTCCATGAGATATATCAGCATGTTTCGACATGTGATCAGATCCAGATTCGTGAAAGGGGCGTCCTGAGTCAGATCGTGTCTGGCAAAGACAATGGTGTCGCGTACGTCTTTGCAGATTTCAAACTGGCTCCCGGACTTCTGGATGTACTTCTCACGCAGATGGAGCGGAATTTCCATGATGGATTCATAAGGATACACGCCTCGCTGTGCGAAGCGGATCGCCTCCGGATGCACGTCCGTCGCAAAGATTTTGACTCGAAATTCCGATTGTGTTCGCTGTTTCTCGTCGTACACCAGCATGGCGACGGAATATGCTTCCTGACCAGTCGCACATCCTGCAACCCAGACGCGATATTCGTCATCCGGAGATTTACCGCTGAGCATTGGCCTGATCGCCCGCGTCAACAGCCGATCGTAGCCATCTGAATCCCGGAAGAACCTCGTTACGCCAATCAGCAGATCGTCATTCAGGCTGCCAAGTTCCTGGGCATCTGCTTTCAGCAATTCCACATAGGTGTCGAGTTGGCTGACATCACGGCGCATCATTCTCCGGGCGAGGCGTCGCATGAAAGTCCCGGATTTGTAGTTTGAGAAATCAACACCACTATGCGATTCCAGCAACTCGCACACGGGAGAAAGATCACCTCGATTGATCGCAGGCGAGGCCTCCTGTATCACTTGTTCGATTGGCACGTGAGCAAGGAATGAAACAAGTGATTCCGCCAGCTCCGGAACAGGTGCCACAATATGCACACATTCGGTCTTCATGGCATTGAGAGGCATACTGTTAAACTGAGCAGAATCTTCGTCCTGTGAAAGCACAAATCCGCCAGCCCGGGCAATTTTCTGAATGCCCTGACTGCCGTCGCTGCCGGTTCCGGACAGGATTAATGCGGCACAGCGCCGATCATGTTGCTCAGCCAGCGATATAAAAAATCGATCAATTGGCAGGCTGAGCTCCACCGATTCCTCGCGCTGAATCAACTGCAGGTGATGCTCCTGCATAATCACATGTTTGCCAGGCGGCAGCAGGTAGACGGTGTTCGGCTGCGGAACGACGTCCTGTTCAATCTGAACTGCCGGCATCCGGGTTCTCCGTCCCAGCAACTCCGGCATGTGACTTTTATAGTCCGGGGACAAGTGTTGAATCACGACGAATGCAGCGCCCGTATCAGCAGGCAACTGTTCGAACAGCGTTTCGAGCGATGCGAGCCCGCCCGCCGAAGCTCCTATTCCCACGATCGGGGTCTTCTCGTCTGATTGATGTTCATGACTCATAAGAACCCCAACGTTTCTCCTCACCGCCCGCAGCGTGGCAAAGTGTACTGCACACGCTGGAAACGGGCTTAATGTGCTGCGTTTCTGCCAGGCTCCCCCTTGCTCAATCTGCGTTAGCCACGGAGATTTTTTCAGGGGGCCCTGAATTCGCGAGCCAAGCAAAGTCCATGCCAGAGGAATCTGGGAAGCGTCTGAAGGAGTCGTCTGCTGTAGATTTTCAGAACAAGCGATCGGGCGGGTGAGCGGCTGAGTTGACAGCCAGAGGCCGCTGTTTTTCAGCCATTGGCACGGCGCACAGCGACACAGTTTCCGGCACTTTCGAAGCCCCCCCGTCCGTTGTTTCTGAGGCGGTTTCAGTTGGACGCTTGCCGACCAGACCGGCTGTCGCGGGATCGTCAAAGACCGATTTTGCGGCGATTTTTGAAGCTT
>JAGQQS010000691.1 GCA_020426105.1 Planctomycetaceae bacterium | reverse complement strand
GTTACCGCAGGCTGCAGGAGCACAGCAGCTTGGGTCTGCGTTGCAGCAGCCAGTGCCACAGCCGTTACCGCAGGCCACAGGAGCACAGCAGCTCGGGTCTGCATTGCAGCAGCCATTGCCACAAGCTGTTCCGCACCCGTTACCACAGGCCGCAGGAGCACAGCAGGTAGCTGGATCTGCGATTCCGCAACCGTTGCCACAAGCCGTTCCGCAACCATTGCCACAACCTGCTGGTGCACAGCATGACTGTGGAGCACAGCAGCTGTCGCAGCAAGGTGGCTTAATGTTTGAACACTTGCGCTGGTACGTGTACACGTTTGTGTGACACGGACGAGCTATTGTAGGTTTACAACACGCTGGCTGACATTCTTCAGCACAGCCACAGCTCTTGCACCCGCCAGACCCGTGGAGTCCGGCGTTTGTCGAGGCCATCATCCCGGCCAGCGCGAAAGCTGCACTGAACATCCTGATCCATTTCATCTTCGCATCTCTCCTTCTCAAGGAAATCGTTCCGTCAACCACCCTGATTGCCAGATGTCCGTTCTTTTTCTTTCGGCAAACCGTTGCCGAATCCCTCGACCTGCGATGGGAACTGCTTCTCACCTATTTAGCACGTCGCTGCTACTCAGAATTCCGGACATTTGGGCAGGCGTTACAGTCGCTGATTTCGCTCATGTATCTTTTGGGCAGCCGCGGTCTCCGTGATCGCGGCATACCTCTGCAGTCCGAGGGATGCATGAGCTATCGTCGATGCAAATTCCTCGTCTTGAGTTTCCAGAGGTGTTTGCGGGCCAAATAGTTATGGCGTTTTTTATGCCTGGTGTAGCAGTGGTACCGGCTGGGAAAACTACATGTGGAAATAGTGGCCGTAAACTTTGCCAGCGTTCTCAGGTCGTGTCACTCTGGTGAACCCGCGCAGAAGTTTTCCATACTCGACGGTTCTCTGCTCTTTAACGCTGGACGTTCCAAAACGGTCATCCGCATGCGGTGAAACCGGTCATTCTGGTTGCCCGATCAGAGATCGTCGTGTCGCCCTGAACGATGTGACCACCCGCGACGGGAGCAACATGGCGGCCCTCAGGGCGTGTTGCTTCAGAAAAGCGGGCAGTAACGATGCGTCTGCAGGGCTCTGCGGTCGATCGGGAGCTTATCCCTCATGATCGTGCGCTCCGTCGCAATCGTGGTGTTTGTTCCAGTCGCCAAATGGATCCGTCAACTGCTTCCAGCCGTGCGGGCCGACATGCAGTTCGCTGTCGGTCAGCAGGCATTGATTCAGTGCGTTCGTGGCAGCGGCGGTGTTCAGATCCTGCCCGATAATCAACAGCTCCTGCCGCCGATCGCCCCAGACCTCGTCCCAGACCGAATCCAGTTCCGCCAGGAGTTCGGGATCGTCCGTCGGCCACTCCGCACGCGGTGTCTCGGCCCACCAGGCTCCTCCGGGTTCAGCGGCCAGAACCTGCCCTGCGTGAGACCAAAACCCGGACATCTCATGTTTGGTTGCCAGCCAGAAGTAGCCTTTCGAACGCAGAATGTTAGGAGCGTGCTCACTCTCCATCCAGAAGTCCCAGAATCGCTGCGGATGAAACGGCCGACGTGCACGATACACGAAACTGGATATTCCATATTCATCGACCTCACTCATCTCATCGCTGGACAGCATGGTCTGCCACGCATCGGTGCCCGCAGCCCACGCTCGCTGAAATCGCTGCGTGCGGATGACTTCGTGCGGCGATACGTTGCCATGTGATATACTCATCACGCGAGCCTCAGGGTTGAGTCGCTGCAACACGGACCTGATTTGCCCACTGATGTCATCTGAAACAAGATCCGTTTTATTGACCAGGATCACATTGGCGAATTCGATCTGATCAATCAGCACGCGCACGACATCGCGATCGTCATTGTCGTCACGTGCAAGTCCTCGGTCCCGAAGTTCGTCAATGGATTGAAAATCGTCAAGGAAGTTCTCAGCGTCCACGACGGTCACCATCGTGTCTATTTCCACGCTGTCGCACACGTTGCCGTCCGTGTCGGCAGAAAGAATGTCGGGGAATTCCATGGGCTCGGACACATCCGCAAGCTCAATCAGCAAATAGTCATACTGCCCTGACTCCGAAATTTCAGCCAACTGGGCGCGGAGGGTTGAGTGATCGCTGCCACCGTCAATTGCAGCCACCTTTAGGTTTGGCACGTTTGCCTGCAACTGCTGAACAACGGTGGATTTCCCGGCATTCGTAAATCCCGAGATGACGGTGATGGGCAAAACTGGCATGATTGGGTGGCTGACGAAAACAGTGAAGTGAGAGGGGCACATTGAAGTGGCCGTGAATTCACGGCGGTGGAAGCACGCAGCATTCTAGCAACACCCGCTCCTGTGCGGAAATCGCTGGAAAAGGCACCTCGACGCGCTGCGTCGCTCGCAGGCACGGGAGGCGGCGTACTGAACAAATGCTCTAGTACTCTTGAGGCGTTGTTGTGAACCAGCCTAGACTCCGGGGTTTCGTGTTTTCATCTTCATCACGATCTGGTCCGGTCTGCTCAGCGGACGAGTGACGGGTGCAGGTCAGGTTGCGCAGATTTCCATGGTATTGCGTTCGATGACAGCTTTGCGAAACGCCATCACAGCATTGATGCTGTGTGTTGTTGCGCTGGCTGCCGTTGAGATCTGGCTGCAGGGAAAGTGCTCCGTCGCGAAGCGAGGTGTGACAAGCCAGACGACGGCTGCTGATCAGTCGCTGCTTGTGCCGTCGGCAATTTGTCACCACGAGCTGCAGCGGATGTTGAAGACGAATCACGAGGCTACTCGGCGAAGCGGAGAGCATTTGATTCGAGTGAACTCATTTGGTTGTCGAGGTGCTGAGCCGACGATGCCGGCCCCGGAGGGCACGATTCGGATTCTGATTCTCGGCGACGACAGTATTTGCGGCACGGCGGTTGACGAAGATGAAACGGTTTCTGCCCGACTCCAGCAATTTCTGTCGACCCTGACGGCTCGGCCCCTCGAAGTGATTAACGGCGGCGTGCCGGGGTACTGTCCTCTGCTATCGTGGCTGAAGTTTGATCAGGATCTCTCGAAACTCAAAGCGGATCTCGTGATTCTGCACGTCGATATGAGCGATGTTGCTGACGACTACAGTTATCGCAGTTCCTTGTTGAGCGAGAACAATCACGCGGTTTGTTCTCATGCGTCGCTGCGACTGAAACCGAAAGCTCCGAATGCTCTGGCCGGTTTTGTAAAGCATTCCGCGACGGCGCACTGGCTTGTTTCAATGGCACGTGAACAGGTTCCCGGAATGCTTTCCCTGTCCGTTGAATCGTCGCGCGCAGATTTGTTCCGGTGGATTGGCGATGATCCTCCGGATCTGCGGCTGCAGATCCGCCACGCACTGGAACCTGTCAGCCGACTGCGGGAATCCGTTGAAGCTGCAGGAGGCCGCCTGTTGGTAACGACCGCACCGGTTTTATGGCAGGTCGTTGCCGCCGAGGATGCTCCGGCACTGAGTCGTCTTTACGGAATGAAGGGATTGGCCCCGTGCCGCAGTCGTCTGCCCTTTGAGATCCTGGAAGCATTCTGCAGTGATGCGCAGGTTCGATACTGCGACTCGACTCCGACGTTTATCGGGCAGGAACATCCGGAAAGACTGTTCTCCCTCGAGGCTCCGGTCCTGTCTCGCCGCGGTATGCTGTTGTATGCCCGCGAAATAGCGCGTTACCTGACGACAAATCCGCTGTCGGAATGGTAAGCCATCGAGCGGAAAAAATTGGTCCAGCATTGGAATGCCGCCGTCAACAGCATAGTCTGCTGTGCCGCAGCAGTCACAAATCATATCAAGGTTTAAGGTTGGTCCGAAATGAAAAGCGCTTTTGAAGCCGCCGAGCAGTATTTCGCAGAAGCTGCTTCAGTCCTGGACCTCTCGTCCAGTATGCGAACGTTGTTGATGACACCGGAACGTGAAATCAAAGTGCAGGTTCCGGTCAAGCTGGATAATGGCGAGATTGCCACGTTTGTTGGTTATCGGATGCAGCACAACAGCGCTCGAGGGCCGATGAAAGGTGGTTTGCGCTATCATCATGAGGTCAACGCGGATGAGGTGCTCGCGCTGGCATCATTGATGACATGGAAAACGGCCGTGGTCGATATTCCGTTCGGCGGGGCCAAAGGCGGGATCAGCGTCAACACAAAAGAGTTATCGATCGACGAACTGGAAAGACTCACCCGCCGCTTTGTTGATGAACTGCACGACCTGTTTGGTCCGGACAAGGATATTCCGGCCCCGGATATGGGCACCAATGCTCAGACGATGGCGTGGATCATGAATCAATACGAAAAATTTCACGGGTTCAGCCCGGCGTGTGTCACCGGCAAGCCCGTCGAACTTTACGGCGCCGAAGGACGTGAAGAGGCAACCGGTCGCGGGGTCGGTGCACTCACACTGGCGACACTTCGCCGCTGCCGCAGGCCGATCGAAGCATCGACCATCGCAATACAGGGTTTTGGGAATGTCGGTACCTTTACTGCTGCCTATCTGGAAAAAGCCGGGACGCGAATTGTGGCGATTTCCGATGTCAGCGGCGGCGTGCTGAACCGCAGCGGAATCGACGTCTCTGCGGCACTCGACTGGGTCAGATCCGCCGGCAGTCTTACCGGATTTTCCGGCGGCGAACGCATCTCCAATGACGAAATTCTGGCACTCGACGTCGATGTGCTGATCCCGGCTGCTCTGGGCGGTGTCCTGACTCACGAAAACGCGAAAGACGTCCGCGCGAAAATGATTGTCGAAGCAGCCAACGGCCCGGTCACACCGGAAGCAGATGCGATTTTCCGACAACGGGAAATTCCTGTACTGCCCGATATCCTTGCGAACGCGGGTGGTGTTACCGTAAGTTATTTTGAGTGGGTTCAGAACCAGCAGTATTTTCGGTGGGACCTGAGACGTGTGCGTGAAGAACTGGAAAAGTCCCTGACGCGGGGATTTGACCGGGTCTGGGCGACGGCGGAAGAGAAAAAAGTCCCACTGCGTACCGCCGCATATCTGCTGGCGATCGGCCGTGTGGGGCGCGCTGAGATTCTGGGCGGGATTTGATCGTTTTAACCTCTGGCCGACGGCCGATCTGATTGCTTGACTCCAATGACTGATACTCTGTCATATTCCCAAAGACTCGCTTCAAATGCTCGCGGTGCCGCGACGCAACTGGCGTCCGTCGCTGCCGGTCGCAAAAACGCCTGGCTGCAGCGAGTTGCCGACACTCTTCGCGACGATGCCACGGCAATCGTCGCTGCGAATACGAAAGACATGGATGCCGGCGTCAGCTCCGGATTGAGCGCGGCAATGCTCGATCGCCTGAAACTCACTCCTGAACGTATTGAAACGCTGGCCAGAGCGGTTGAGCACATCA
>JAGQQS010000690.1 GCA_020426105.1 Planctomycetaceae bacterium | reverse complement strand
GCCAAATCATTACACAACGCCTTATAAACTATCAATTTAAAAGCTGCACGATCTCGCTGCGCGGGGGGAGAAAGAATAGAGGACGTTGTGTCGTACAGAAATCGCTGCTTCTGTGTGACAGGTGCGGCGGTTAAATTCGTCGCAGTTTGTCAGCGGATCTGCGGAAAATAGTTCTGGCTGTGCTGGCCGATCGGTGAGCATCGTGCGAAACGTGGGGCTTTGCCGTGAGATCGCCACTTTGAAATGCACGGTCGAACCTTCGGATTGAATTCGTTATAACACCCGCTCTCCGCGGGCGTACCACTTCATGGTGTGCGTTGTTTGCGATAAACTTCCGTGTCCGCATCACGGGATCTTCGATGGATCAGACAAGGTAAGCAAGAACAGACGATGGCTAAGAAAAGCACGAGCAGTCGCAAAGCGACAGAAGCCGCAGACATGACGTTCGAAGAAGCATCGGCAGATCCGCATGAAGCGCCGGAATCTGAAACTACGGCAAGGACCAAAACAGACGCCCCTCCAGCCAAAACAGTCAAAGCGAAGACTGGCGATGATCCGGCAACTGGTGGCAGTGTGGGTCTGGGCGATATTCGCAAAGCCGTCGCATTTGCGAATTCCGTGGGTGGGCTGGACAAAGCGATCGCCCTGCTTCAGATCGTAAAAGTGGCCAAAGAGGTTCAGTAAGGCAGAGAGGACGATTGATGTCAGTAACCGGAACCACGAGCGGCATCGTTGCACGCTGGAACAACATGCCACTTTACTGGCGAATTCTGATCGCACTGATAATCGGACTTCTCGTGGGACTGATTCTGGGACCGCTGGCCGCGATGTCCGCACTGCCGGAACAGGAATTCCTGAAACTGAATGCGTTTGTCAAACTATCGGTTGCGCTCAGCACCTATGCCCTGCAGGCACTCGCGGGCCTCAGCAAAATCATTCTTCAACTCCTGGGAGCATTGGCGCCGCCGCTGATTCTGATTGCGGTGACGCATGTGCTGATGACTACTGAAATCAGCGGGCGCACGGCGCGACGGCTGGCCGGGTTACTGCTGTTGAATACGACGGTCGCGATTTTGATTGGTCTGGGTGTTGCGAACGTGATGAAACCCGGAGCATGGTCCAAACCGGCAACACCCGGACAGTCCGAAGCCAGTCAGGTGGAGAGCGGATCCGCTCCGCACTCAGCCGGAAAGACTCAAAAACCGGCATTATCACCGGTTGAGCTGCTCGTGCAGAATGTTCCCCGCAGTCTTCTGGGACCACTCGGCGATCAGAGCAACATCATCGGTGTGATCTTTATTGCCATCGCGTTCGGAGTCGGCCTGCGCCCGGTAAAAGACAAAGAAATTCGCAATGTGCAGGATGTTGTTGAGATCGCCTATTCAGTTCTGCTCAAAGTTTTACATTGGATCATCGCGCTGGTGCCACTGGGTGTTCTGGCAGTCGTCGCGAAAGTTATCGCACTGGAAGGATTCGGGCCGTTCAAGGCCATGGGGGCCTTCATCCTTGCCGTGCTCGTTGCGTTGTCGTTACAGACATTGTGGTATCTGATTCGTATTCGACTTTTCTCCTGGGTGAGTCCGTATGATGTATTGCGGCAAATGCGTGACGCGCTGGTAATGGCGTTTTCCACCGACAGCTCGACAGCCACCATGCCGGTCACCTATGCCTGTCTGAAAGAAAAGGTTGGTGTGCGGGAAGAATCAGCCAGCATGGGAGCACTGGTCGGTGCAAATTTCAACAACGATGGCACAGCCTTGTACGAAGCCATGTCGGCACTTTTCATTTCGCAGATGATCGGTCAAAATCTGTCACTCACGCAGCAGCTGATTGTGGTCCTGACGTCGATTATTGCTTCTGTAGGAGCCGCTGGGATACCCGAAGCGGGCCTTGTCACGATGACGCTGGTGTTCACTGCCGTCGGACTGCCGGTGGAATACATCGCATTGCTGCTGACAGTTGACTGGTTCCTCGACCGTTGCCGCACGACGATTAACGTTCTGGGAGATGTGAATGTCAGCTGCCTGCTGGATGGAAAAACGAGGCAGGTTGTCCCCGTAGTTGCGGCGGAATCCGGGGC
>JAGQQS010000689.1 GCA_020426105.1 Planctomycetaceae bacterium | reverse complement strand
TCAGCGTTCATCATTTTCCTCATCTGCTGGTGGTCGCTGAGATCTTTGCTTTCCGGCGCCATCGTGTTTCTGGCCGCCTGCTTCTGCCAAAGTGTGCTGCTGGCCGCAATTTACTACACCGGCCAGAAACTCAGCGCCCTGCTGATCATTCTGCCGCCACTGGTTCAGGTGCTGACGATTTCCGGTGGCATTCATCTGATGAATTATTATCGCTCGGCTTTGTTATTGTTGCCCCCGCAATTGGCCGCAATCGAAGCGTTTCGTCGAGGCTGGCTGCCAACGGTTTTGTCTCTGGGCACAACTGCCATGGGGACCGCATCGTTGATGGTCAGCGGGCTGGAACCGATTCGATTATTCGGAGTCTATGGTACCATCGGCGTGCTGCTGACCACGGCCACGGTGCTGACTGTGATTCCGTGTTCCATGATATTGTGGCGGGGAAACCGCATTGGCAACACGGAAGAACAATCCATTGGTGCAGATCCGGTCAAAACAACTTTGCCTTGTGCAGATGCACCCATGAATCAGGATTCGATGGCACCGGGATGGCATCGACTGGCAACACTACTGGCACGGCACAACTTTCTTGTGCTCGGAATATTGCTGGGAATGATGGCGATCGGGGCTCTGGGTTTGAGTCAGCTGCGAACTTCGGTTCGTATCGAGACCCTGTTCGCTGCCGACAGCCGAATCATGCAGGACTACCGGTGGCTCGAGGAAAACCTCGGCCCGCTTGTGCCAATCGAAGTGCTGATCACATTTCCTCCGGAATGCACTCTTAGCGATCGCGGCCGACTGGATGTCGTCTGGCGAATTAACAGCACTTTGCAACAGCAGCCGCACGTGCGTTCGATCACATCTGCTCTGACTTTTTTCCCGCCTTTGCCGCCCATGAAGTCGCTCCCCGCGTCGATGCAATCCGCAATGTTGAACAAGGCGATCGACCAGGCAAAGCCCGGGTTTGAACAGGCGGCAACCGTCCGCCATGATGCCGAAGGCGAAGTCTGGCGGTTGACGGCGCACGTCAGTGCGCTGGAATCACTCGATTATGGCTCCATTCTGACCGATGTTCGAAATGTGATTGACATTGAACTTCAGAAAACAAACATCGACAAGCCGTTCCATGTGACGGCCACGACGACCGGAATCATGCCGCTGGTACACAAAATTCAGGACCAGTTACTGAGCGATCTGTTCAACAGCCTGATCTCCGCCCTGATCATCATTACCATTACCATGACTATCGTGGAAGCCGGATTGGTCAACGGCCTGGTCGCGATGGTGTCAAATACTTTCCCCATCGTCGTTGCCTTTGGAGGCATGGGATGGCTCGACTGCCCCATGGATATTGGTTCTGTGATGACTGCCAGCGTCGCACTTGGCATCGCCGTTGATGACACGCTGCACTTTCTGACGTATTTCCGTCGCTCAATTGTACTTCCGGGTGCCACGCGACGCAGTGCCGTGATCGCCGGCTATCACCATTGTGGTCGTGCCATGATTCAGACGTCAGTCTCCTGTGGCCTTGGGTTGCTGGTTTTTGCCTTCAGCGACTTCGTGCCCACCAGCCGCTTCGCCATTTTGATCACGCTGCTGCTCATGCTGGCACTGCTCGGAGACCTTATTCTGCTGCCCGCTTTGCTGTTGTCTCGTGCCGGTAAACTGTTCGACCCACGCCCCTCCGTGTGAAACAGGGCCGATGAAATCATCACCGTCGGCCGGATCCGGTTCCGAAACACGTCAACCCACGGCGAGCGGCATGCGTCAGCTTGCAGGTACAAAGTCTGCGCCATCGATTCACAGACAAATCGAGCACCTCCGGGTGTTTACCACCGGACGCGCCAGTAGCTTCTAAATCCTTCGGCATCGACTTCATTCGTCCAATTGATTGGTGTCGCGATCACGCATTTCTTCATCATCTCGGTCATCATCTCGGTCATCATCTCGGTCATCGTTCATCTCCTGATGCTGACGATGACGCCGTAGTGTTCGATGGGATTGTTCGATCAACTCGGTGAGATGATCGATTTTCTCATTGATCCTATGCACTTCGCGTCGGAGCTGTTCCAATTGTTCATGCAAATCCCGCATCGGGGCCGAGGTGCGATTCTGTTCGCGCTGCAGACGCTGGTGTTTTTCTGCAACCTCACGCTCAAGGTGACCGGCACGTACGCGTAGTTCGCGAGCAATATCCGGCATTCCCGCATGTTCCAGTCGTTCGGCAGATTCAGTGAGCGCCGCGATTCGTTTGTGATCTTCGGCGAATGGTCCTGCCGGGGGATGCATGTCATGTCGGCCGTCTTCAGTTTCATGGATCTCAGGACTTTTCATCTGACGATCTGCGCCACGCAGTAGCTGAAGTCGTTTTCCCAGCGGCATCATTGGAGGATTGAAACCCGGTGGTCTTTCCGGCGGATACTGAGTACGCGGAGGTGTCGGATGTGGGCTTTCCTCGGCACGCTCCTGTGAATCCATAGGAGAGGCAAACACGGCGACTTCATTCTCACCACTGTTCGCCTTCTCTGCGGTTTCCAGCGAGAGCTGCAGGCGTTCCACGAGTTTTTTTAGCTCCTGCACATCGTTACCCTGCTCGGCAAGAAACTCGATTTGCTGCGAAAGCTGTTCACGAAAGTATCTGGTATCGGGCGACTCGCGTGGAACATTCTCGACACGTTGCGGGGCAAGATAACGTCGTCCAGGTCCGAGGTGTTGCCATGGAATCTGCGACTGTGGAGACTGGGAGGATTGCGTTTCCGGCGGCAACATGGGTGTTTGTATGAGTTCTTTTGTTCGGTTGCGCAGCTCCGGGGAAACGACATCCAGTTCTTCCGTCCGCAGCAACTGCTGCAATGGCCGGGCATGGTCCTCGACGGCTTCGTCGGCGCGACAAAGACCTGCTCCCACTGACGATGCGATGGTGGCACTCGCCACCGTCAAAAGTATCCAGCGCAATTTTAGGGGTGTTGTGTTCATCGCATCAGGCTCCGAATAAGGGGGATCAGCAGGTACGGTTAGGAGTAGGGTACCCGTTCAGATTGCGTCGAGGAATATGAAATAACGGAATTGCGCTCACCACCGCGTCTGTGAGTGGTTACATCAAGCGATCCTGCCGACACGGAGTCCCGCGTCGGTTCATAATTCTTCACGCCGCTTCGTCAGCAGCGATACAACCACCAGCGTCAAAAAGCCGAGGGGAATCGTCACAATGCCCGGCTGG
>JAGQQS010000688.1:1509-2760 GCA_020426105.1 Planctomycetaceae bacterium | reverse complement strand
TGCTTGTCAAAACGCTTCACAGCGTCGGCCCTCCGGGCCTGAAATCGCGCCACTTCAAAACCTTTCGGCTACGGATTAAACGATTCATATTCCTTAACGGCGTTACCGTACCGGGCCTCAACTGCGAAAACCATGTTGAATGACATTGCAACCATGTTCTGCAACAAAAAAATTCCAGCGAACTTTGAATCCGCCCGGCCCAACCGTGCTAAATCATATAACGACTGACGACTGACTACTGACTATGACCTTTGCCTGGACCATTGCCACTCTCATCATCTCCGTGATCGTCCTGATCGCGGCGGCGGCGTGTTGTTTTGTCAGTTGGCGGAGAAGCGGTTATTCACGCTCAATGCTGTGGCTGGAAATCGTGCGGTTCGTGCTGATTGCCTTGGTCCTCATTACCCTGAATCAGCCAGAATTCACTCAGGAAATCAAACCGGAAGAACAGCCCACGCTGGTTGTCCTGCATGATTCTTCCGGAAGCATGCAGACTCAGGACGTCATCAATCCTCAGGCTTTGGCGGATAAACCGAAAACGCGTGCGGACGCGGTTGAGTCCGCAGTAGACCCGGAACTCTGGATGCCGGTCGAAAGCCGGATGAAGATTGTGCTCGAATCATTTTCTTCACAGCCACCAACCGGCGAAAAGGGCACAGACCTCAATTCAGCCCTGCAGTCTACAGCCGACAGATTTCCGAATCTGCGAGGCGTTGTGCTGCTGTCCGATGGCGATTGGAACATCGGGGCCGCGCCTGGGGCCGCGGCTTCGGCCCTGCGTATCAAAAACGTGCCCGTATTTGCTGTCGGAGTAGGCAGTGAGGAACGCCTGCCTGATCTGCAGCTCGCCGCATCTGACGCTCCGACATTTGGTGTCGTGAATAAATCACTCCGCATTCCATTTCGCATCGTAAGCTGGCTGCCGGCTGACCGCGATGTGACAGTTTCGCTGACGGGGACGCGAGGCGAAAAGATCGAAAAAAGCGTTCGCGTTTCCGGCATGGGGCAGCAACAGGATACGATCGACTGGAAACCGGAAAAAACCGGCGAGTATTCTCTGACACTGGAAATCCCCGTCGATGATGCTGAAACGCTGCCGGACAATAACAAACTTACAATCCCGATCACAATTCGCGATGAAGAGCTGAAGGTCCTGGTTGTTGAATCATATCCGCGCTGGGAATATCGTTATCTGCGAAATGCCCTGGAGCGCGACCCCGGCGTGCAGGTCAACTGCCTGCTCTTTCATCC
>JAGQQS010000688.1:0-1280 GCA_020426105.1 Planctomycetaceae bacterium | reverse complement strand
TTGCTTCCGGTGGTTTACGATCAGGCAGCGCCGAAAGGCCATGGCGCATCGCGCCCCTCTCGATTCGCGCTGACGGAAGCCGGCCGCAGGAGCCTGCTGACACGCCTGGAAGCGGACGACAATGAGAACGAGCGTGTCTGGAATGGTTTGCCTGGCTTTCAATGGCACGCCGCAGCACAGCGCGCAAAAATCGGATCACAGGTGCTCGCCACCCACGATTCAGATTCCACATCCTTCGGCCGAATTCCACTCATCGTGACGCGCACTTCCGGCACCGGCAAAGTGTTGTTCATGGGCACTGATGGAGCCTGGCGCTGGCGAAAAGGCGTTGAGGATTTGTACCACTATCGCTTCTGGGGACAGGTGGTTCGCTGGATGGCGTACCAGCGAAATATGTCGCAGGGCGAATCCATGCGACTGTTCTATTCTCCGGATCGCCCGGAAGCGGGCAACGTGCTGACGCTGAATGCCAACGTCATGAGCGCTGCCGGTGATCCGCTCCGAACCGGTACGGTCGTTGTGCAAACGGTGTCACCTTCCGGTCAGACAGACTCCGTTCGCCTGGCTCCCGCCGGAGAAGACTCCTGGGGCCTCTTCACGGGGACTTTTGTGCCGACCGAAGGAGGCCAGTATAAACTCATCACAAGTTGCGCCGAAACAGGCGGGCAGCTGGAAACCATGATCGCCGTGCTCGGTCAGGAAAAAGAACAGATTGGCCAGCCGGCGCGACTGGATGTCCTGAAAGAGATTGCTCAGATCACCCGTGGCGAGCTGACCAGCGTTGGCGAAATCCAGAGCCTTGTCTCCCGCATCGCTGCTCTGCCTGAACCCGAACCGGTCATCCGCCGCTTCCGCCTGTGGAGCCATCCTGCCTGGGGAGGCCTGATTGTCGTGTTACTGGGAGGATTCTGGACCGGAAGAAAACTGGCCGGGCTGGCATAGTGCTCTGTTAAGCTTCAGGGAAGGGGGCAGGAACCAATAGCCAAATGGCCCGAGGGTGCTGCGCACTATTGGTTCCTGCCCCCTTTTCTGAGGCCCGGCAATCTGCAACTTGCCGATCACTTGCATTCGAAACTGGATGGAAATCACTCTATCGTTCACACACTTCTGTTTGTCAGGTTCGGAAATAGATGCCCGGAACCCATGCGTGCGGAACGTCCCACGCCATGTGTAAACGGTGTGAACCATCTGTCCCAGCGGTTTCAGCATCGTAGTCGAAGTCCCTTCTCCCCTGAGAGATCGTGCAGCTTTTAGTGTGACAATTTATAAGGCGTTTTTTT
>JAGQQS010000687.1 GCA_020426105.1 Planctomycetaceae bacterium | reverse complement strand
CGTTATAATGATGGTTCTGCGGTTGTGTCTCGCAGCCGCTAATGCTGGCCGACTGGTCAGGAATGCTTCGTTTCAAAAGGACGACCGCGTGGAACGAATGGTGCAGGCGATCGCACGTCAGTGGAACATGCGAATCGCGCCCGTCGTCGCTGTGACGCAGCAAGTTCTTGTTCCGCACGTTGCCGGTTTGTTTCGACCTGTCATTCTTCTGCCCGCTTCCGCGATGACAGGGCTCACTGCGGACGAACTGTCGCTGGTGCTGGCTCACGAGATTGCTCATTTACGTCGATTCGACCTATGGGCGGCAATGCTGCAGCGATTTGCTGAAGCTGTGCTTTTCTTCAATCCGGCAGTTTGGTTTCTCAGCCGTCGGGTGAGTGAGTCCCGCGAATTCTGTTGCGACGATCTTGTCTGTCAAAGCGCCGCGAGCGTAGAGAAGAATGTTCGCGTTCGTTATGCCGAGGCGTTGCTGCAGATCGTTTCCATGTCTGCAGCAGATCGGATTGACGCGCCAAGCCTGACGTCACTCGCGGCCAGTGGTCGAAGTCCGTCGGAACTTCGTCGTCGGATTGCTCGAGTGCTTAACGAATCTGTGCCGGAACCTTTTCCTGGCGGACGAAGTCTGCTGGTTGCTTTCGGAGCCTGCCTATTGTGTCTGATTTTTCCAGTGCTGCTGCCACTGGATTTGAGAACTGGAGTCAACAGTTCGACAACACTGGCCGATGAACAGCCGAAGGAAAAAGTCGAGCTACGCGAGTTCCGACTTCAGGTCAATGGACCCGATGGAAATCCGTTGTCCAATGTCGAATGCGAGATTCGTGGAGTTCCGAAGATTCCAGCTGGCGATGTACTTGTTGGTCGGCACGAAAAAGACGGTCGCTATGGAACGATGCTCCTCACCGACGAACGCGGCCAGTTGCACTTTCAGCGACCCGCAAACACAGATTCTCTGAATGTGTTCGTCAGAATGCCGGGGTACGGTCCATATGCCGCCGAGTGGCGATTGGCCGATGGATCGAACGGAATTCCCGATTCTTTCACAATGGAACTGGAAGCTGCATGGACAGTAACTGGCCAGGTTGTTGATGAGGCGGGCAAACCCGTCGCAGGTGCTCAGGTGTCTCCATCAGTCGATTTTCGAAAGCGACCGGGCGACGAACGAGAGTTGGGAGTCGGAACAGACCTGACAACGGATGCGAACGGCGTATGGCGTTATGAACTGGTACCACACTCGAAAGATTACGTTCATGTGGGTATCGACTATCCCGACTACGCTCCAAATCGATTGAGCCTCCAGCGTGCGGAGTACGAGGCAATGCCTGACGTCGCACCAAAGACAATCGTGCTGGCAAAAGGGCTTTCTGTGGCCGGTACGGTTACAGACGAGAACGGCAAGCCTATTGAAAATGCGCTGGTTCGAACAAAGTATGCGAACGAAATTCGTGAAGCGAAGACGGATCTCGACGGAAAATATACGATCACAGGATGTGAACCCAAGGTCAGCCGCATCGTTTGTTCGGCCACCGGTCGAGCTCGCGAACTGCACGAAGTTCTGATCGATCAAGCCATGGCTCCGGTCAACTTTACGTTGCCACCGGGCCCACACGTTCGCATTCGAGTTCTCGATGATATTGGAAAAGGCGTTGCGCGCAGCCGCATCTTTTTCCAGGGCTGGCGTGGGGCTTATGTCGACTTCGAATTCGATGGCGTCAATGAATACACCGATGATCAGGGTGTCTGGGAATGGAACGATGCACCGATCGATGAATTTGAAGCAGACATTTGTCGTAAGAACGGCATGCAGATGCCGTATCAACTGATCAGGCCTCGCGATGAAGAATATATCTTTCGTCCGCCGAGGCTGCTGGTTGTGTCGGGCAGAGTGACAGACAAAGCGACGGGCGAACTTGTGAAGAACTTTCGCTGCGTTCATGGCGGCCGAAATGAACCACATCGACGGATTGGAGAAAACTGGGAGCTGAGCGACGCATATACGTCAGTCGATGGTACGTACAAGATCACACGAGACCGTGACGTTCCGGCTCACATGGTTCGCATCGAGGCGGCCGGTTACAAGGTGGCTGTCTCGAGAGACATTCAAAGCAACGAAGGTGATGTGGAATTCAACTTTGAACTGACTCGAGCACCCGACATTGCAATTGCCATTAAGACGCCTGACGATCAGCCGGCGTCAGAAGCCGACGTAACGATTGGACTGGCGGATGATCAGATCATGACGAAAAATGGCGAGTTCACATCGCAGACCTACGCCGTACGATTGAAAACGGACAAAGCTGGCGTCCTCAAAATGCCATTCCGCGACCAGCCGTTCGAAATCTATGTTCTCCATCCGTCCGGATTCGCACTGGTTCGATCAGCAGACGGTGCGCTTCCGGAGCAACTGACTCTGACGGCATGGGCCTCAGTCAGCGGAACGATCTATTCCGGAAACAAACCGGCAGCCAATGTCCCGATCGCTCTGCACACGGACGGAGGCTTTATGAGTGAACTTTGTCGTGTGAGCGGCGATAGTCAGACAAAGTCAGATGTTAACGGCGCCTATGTGTTACCTCGAGTTTTCCCTGGCACCGGGCGAATCGGTCGAAACATCGTTTATACGGTTGACGACGGAGCCACAGAGGTCACATCGTCTCAAAAGCTCACGGCAACGTATGTGGCGGGCGAAACGACGAGGCTTGAGATCGGTCGCGGCGGTCGTCCCGTCATCGGCAAGCTCACGCTGCCTGCTGATTTCGACAAGACTGTGGTCTGGGGACGACTTCGTCTGGAACTGAAGACTGATCTGCCAGAACCGTTTCCTGTCGGCCTAAACCAGGATGATCCTCGGTCATTCGCAAAATGGCAGACAACAAAGGAAGGGTTGGACTATGCCATTGAGCGGACAAAGTGGGAAGCCCGAAAAGCGGAACATCCATACTTTCACGCCTCTGTCGATCGCGACGGTAAGTTCCGCATCGATAACGTACCGTCTGGCAAGTTTGTGCTGAGTGAGTGGTTGGGGCTTAGCAACTTTAAACTTGCAATGACGCCACGATCCTTTGAGGTTCCTGAGTTCGATGGCGACTACGAGGCGATGCCTCTGGATCTTGGTGAGATCGAGTTGGTTTCCCTGTAGTAGGTGGTTGCTGTCTAACCTCCGAAATCCGTCTAACCTTATATGTCGCAATCCGTCGGTGGTCACGGATTGAAGCGTGAAAGCCGAAGTTTTCGGCGCGTCGGTCGATGCGTCACCGATGCAGGATAGCCGGGTTGTGAATTACGGCTGTTGTTGACAATCTGGAAGAAGCTCACTGCGAGGATATGAACACCTGATGCGGGCTCGCATACCGGGTGGTGTTGGAGGGGCCTTTGAGGGATCCGGGTTTCTATCCCGATTTTTGTTCGTCGCATTCTGGTGCGTCTGCCGTCTTCTTCGGTGCCTGTTGAGTCGGAAAGAACGAATCAGCAGTGAAGCCAACGCCAAATCCGACGACGGTGCCAACCACGATACCCGTCACCCAGGCATACGTTCGCGACTCAATGGACACACTCGTGATAGGTGGATGAAGTACGAACATTCCGAAGTAGGATCCGCCCATTGTAAACGGAATAACCCAACCCACGCGAATAAAAAGTGCTGCAAGAGCATGCAGTCCGAATAAGATGAACCACCACCACATGTCGTCTGGATAGATGATCGCCGACAGAAATATTGAGAAGCACAGTAGGGCTATCAAGCACCCAGATTTAGCACGCGATCGGTTGTCGTGTATTGCGATCATTGTTGGCTGGAGTCATGGCTGTGAAGGATGCAGAACGATTTTGAGCAGCCAACGCTGATGCTTCCAGAAGCACATATAAAAACGCATCCATCAAGAAACAGAACGCGTGAACGGCGAATGCTGGCGATCACCCGGTTGCGGCAACTGACCTTGTTTAGTGTGAAAACGAACCACCGTAACTCTTCGTTCATCGCATTGTTCGCTGCCATTAAATCAACGTGAAACTGCGTGAACACAGCGAAAGGTTTGAGACTACTCGCCACAGATCATTTGTTTTGCTACGGCCTGTGCCCCTTCTTAGATTCGGCCAAAGCCAGTACCAAATAACCGCCGACGGCAGCAGCCACCATCGGAATAAAAAAAGCAAGTGCCCATTGATCTGCTCCATCCCTGCGGGCTCCTTCTGACGGAAAGAGCGTGGTCCATAGCAGGAAAAGAGGAACCGGTGAAGCAAGTATAACGTACAACACGTGGGGAGTTCCACTAGTTCGCGACGTGCAAGATGCGATGGCGAAACCTGCGATCGCGGGAATCAACGCAACTGGGACCAGCAGCCCGGCAGCAATTGTTTCGAGGCTCAGCGTCCAGAGGCAGATGGCGGTCACCGCCACGCAAGTTGCCACTGCGTAGGAGACGGCGATATGGACTAATGCACTACGCATCATATGGGTGTCAATCATCGGCAGCTA
>JAGQQS010000686.1 GCA_020426105.1 Planctomycetaceae bacterium | reverse complement strand
CGCAAACGCAACTTAACCACAAAAATCCTCCTCTGGGGAAACTGTACAAGTGAATAGACGCAGATGTGCACCAATGCCAGAATGTAACAAACAACGGCCGAAATGCAAATTGTTGAGTAGCGGCAATTGCCATCTGCGGGGAAACCTGTCAGCCTTGCCACCCTGCGATTCAGCAGTATTCGCCACGGAACGGGCCGAGCCGTGCGTCGTTTTTGCTGAAAGAACATGAATTTTAACGATCAGGTCGTTATCGACAAAATCACTATGAGCCGCGATTGCATCTACATTATAGACTCATTTTCCCTGATGTTTCAGGTATTCCACGCGATTCCGCCGATGACGGGGACTCAGGGGCAGCCCACAAATGCTGTTTTTGGGTTCACGCGGGACATCTTTGGAATCCTCGACAGGAAGCCTACGCATGTGGTCTGTGCCTTTGATTCGCCTGGCGCTGGCAAGCGCAACGTGATCTTTGAAGCGTACAAGGCGAACCGTGCCGAAATGCCGGAAGATCTTCGGCCTCAGATTCCGCTGATCAAGGAGCTGCTCCGGGGATTTCGAATTCCGATTCTGGAATGTCCGGAATGGGAGGCGGACGATGTGATCGCAACTGTGACCGCTGCCGCATCAGCCCGCGGCCTTGAAGTCGTGATTGTGACGACGGATAAGGATGCGCGGCAGTTGTTGAGTCCGACGGTGAGGATGTTTAATTGTCGTAGAAATACGTTCTTTGACGGCACGGCATTAATGGAAGACTGGGGAGTTCGTCCGGACCAGGTGGTGGATTTCCAGGCGCTGGTCGGTGACTCGGTCGACAACGTTCCTGGCGTGCCAAAAATCGGTCCAAAGACGGCAAAGTCTCTGTTAGAAACCTTTGGTACGCTGGACCATGTTCTTGCGAACGCTGACAAGGCTCCGGGAAAAAAACTGCAGGAGAATCTGGCTGCCTTCGCTGATCAGGCGCGGATGAGTCGCGAGCTGGTGCGCTTGCGTACTGACTTGCCTCTGGAAATTGACTTTGATGCGGCCCGAGTGAAGTTACCCGACCGCGCGGCGTTGTATGACCTTTTTACGCGTCTCAATTTTCGTCGTTTCTCTGCCATGATGAATGATGAAGTCCCCGGTGACCCAGCGACCGAGTCTGAAACCGCGGCAACACACGCATCGATCAGCGATCCCGCCGAACCTGTGGCCCGCCCGGAGGAATCAAATGCGGTACCGGATTCACTTCGCCCCCGGCAGCAGACTCTGTTCGAATAGAACGAGCGTTTACGCGGCTTCTCGAAACTTCAACGATGGCTTTTCAATCGTGACGATCGTATTGGGGGGAACGCTGCGGTTGAGAGTGACGCTGGAGCCAATGAGTGATCCGGCGCCGACGACGGTGGTGCCACCCAGAATTGTCGCATTACTGTACACGGCAACTCGATCTTCGAGCGTCGGGTGGCGTTTGGTTCCGCGGATCAGATTCCCGTCTTCATCGCGCGGGAACGACCAGGCTCCGAGGGTTACGCCCTGATACAGCGTTACCTGCGACCCAATATGGCAGGTTTCTCCAATCACAACACCGGTTCCATGATCAATAAAAAATGCCTCACCGATGGTGGCGCCCGGATGAATATCGATTCCGGTCTCACGATGAGCCCACTCAGTCATGATTCTGGGAAGATACGGAACACCGAGAATTAAGAGTTCATGGGCGATGCGATACACGGTAATCGCTTCGATACCCGGGTAGCACAGGACGATTTCCTCCTGTGTTTTGGCCGCTGGATCTCCGTTAAACGCGGCAGCCACATCGCTGGCCAGAATTGTCTGCAATGCCGGAAGACGACTTAAGAACGAATCCGTGATCGATGTCGCAGAGGCAGCGGCATTCAGAGTCGCAGTGACATCGTCTGTCCCGGAACGGTGAATTCGCAATCGAGCCTGGCGGGAATGTTCCAGAGCTCTTGCAATTTCCCGCTTAAGTCGCGTGTGAATGGGCAGCAATTGCAGGCGTATATTGCTGGTGCTAACTAACTGACGAGCTCCCTCAGCCATGTGGATTCCTGGAAACAGCAGATGGCGGAGGTCGTGAATAATCGAAATGACACTGTTGACGGAGGGCAGCGGAGCGGAGTCGACAATCCCGGGACAGGAACTCTGCTGCGAATTCAACAGTGCCGCGATCTGGTCGATCGATCGAATCTCAGTTTCGAATTCACGCATAAACGTCGCCTCGTCCACTACAATTCACTCATTTTTGATTTCGACAATGCCCTGGTGCTCTGTCAACAGTGGT
>JAGQQS010000685.1 GCA_020426105.1 Planctomycetaceae bacterium | reverse complement strand
GTCGTCGTTCGCCGAACGCTCGCCAAAAAACTTCGTGCAGCAGGCTACCGAATACGTGAAGCCACTAATGGGCGGGACGCCCTGGCAGTCTTGCACGCCGGAGCAATCTCAGCGGTAATCACCGACCTGGATATGCCCAGAATGACGGGTACTGAATTGCTGCAGGAAATGAAACGGCAAAAGCAGTTTCGCAACATTCCAGTGACGGTTCTGACGAGCCGCGATGATGAACTGACCGTTTCAGAAATCAACCAACTGGAGCCCACAGCAATTCTGCATAAACCAGTCACTGAAGCCACGATCACGGCCATTATCAACCTGCTCAATCCTGTCGATACGCTGAGTTCCTGAATCACACAAATATTATTAAGTACCTCGTTTGCAGAGAGAACCCGACTATGACGACATCAACGATTCTGGTGATTGATGACAGCGCGACAATCCGCAAAATGGTGGACAGCCATTTGAGCGAGGAAGGCTATCGTGTCGTGCTGGCCCAGAACGGTGAAATCGGGGTTGAGATGGCTCGCGAAATCAAGCCGGACCTGATTCTGCTCGATCATCAACTGCCGGGAACCACAGGCCTGGAGGTCTGTCGCAAGATCATCCAGTACCCGGAATGTCGACACATTCCCTTTGTCGTGTCATCAACGCTTCGCAAGCAGGCCTACATCGAATACATGGATGTTCCGAATGTTGTTGATTCGCTGCCCAAGCCCTTCACACCCAACCTCCTGAAGATGGCTGTTGCCAACGCGCTGGAAACAGGTGCGATGATCGTTGCTTCGCAAACCAATGGCACAGCAGTTCCGGAAGTCGTGGGCGAAACTGATCAACCCGCCCTGTCGGGAGATTTTCGCTGGCTGGGTCTGCGGGAAGTGATCGATTTTCTGAATAATGGCCGTAAAGCCGGGATGCTGGAAGTGGAAACGGACAGAAACCGCATCTGTTTCTTTCTGAACGACGGTCGGATTCAGGGGGTTGTCTCACCTTCATTTGACTCGGTGCAGATCGCCGATCAACTGCCAAAGTCGATGAGTGAGTTGGCGCCTTTACTGCAGTTCACATTGAGTAGTGGCACATCCACTCGGGTCGATGGACTTGTCGAATTGCTGGACAAGAAAGTTCTGGATCCGCGGATGCTGCGAACGCTTTTGCGTCATCAGGCTGCAGCACTTACTCGGTATTGCTTCACGAGTCAGCCGAAATGTTTCAGTTTCCATCCCGAAAGAACACTGCCGTCTCTGTTCAATAAGGTATCGATCGATACCAGCCTCGCCGGAATTCTTGTTGACGGAACACTCAATTCGCCATCGAAACAGGATGCCACCGCCGGAATTCAGATTGGATGGATCAAAAATGGTCTTCGCGGTCAAAATCTGGATCGCGCCGGTCTGTCGGCGACGCATATTCAGTTGCTGTCACACCTCGACTCAACACCACGAAACATCGCCGAACTGGCTGCAAAATCCGGTTTGCCGCGTGACGAAGCGCAGGCGGTGCTGGAAGGATTCAGGCTGGCGGAGTGGGTCAGGAGCGAGACCCTGACACAGACCCGCACTCTGATTGCGTTTGAACCCGACGCTCAACAGGGAGCCGTGATCCGCACGATGATCGATCAGGCAGGAAATGGCTGGACCGGGCATGTTGTCCGCGATGAATTCAGCATGCAACTGCTGCTGAAACGCAAGACGCCGGACGCGTTGCTGATCGCGGTGCAGGGAGATCAAGAACTCAACGTGCCCGAATCGCTCAGGAATACGGCTGTGCTAAACGGGCAGCACGCGTTGGTTCTGATTGCACCTGCCGCTGAAATTTCGCCGCCGCTGGCTGCGGCTCTGCAGGGATTCCGCGTGATTCACCGCCCCTGCAACAGCGCTGACCTTCTCGCAGCAATCAATAGTCCGCAGGGAAAACCTGCGAGTCACGGGAATGGTGCAGGTCCTGCCGCACCGGTTACTGGTAACGCCGCCGTTTTATGCACTTCAGGAGCAGAATGATGCAAGCCACTTTATCTGCCACCAAAACAATCGCCACGCTCCATGCTGGTCGTCCGGGCCAGGCTCGTGCCGTCTACGAACTTCAGGAAGGCCAATGCCTTGCAGTCGGTTCCGATCCGGGTGTCGATATTTGCCTGATCGACGATGAAATTGCGTCAACACATTGCGTAATATCCGCCCGCGGCGGATGCGTCACCGTCCGCGACTGTTTTTCCGCAACAGGGACGTTCCTCGACAAAGCAAAAGTCCGTGAATCCCGGTTAACCAATGATGCGGAGATTCGTGTGGGCAGATGCTCCATTCTTGTAAAGCTCAGCAGCCCCGCCTCAACGCCGCCCGGTGGATCGAATCTGATCCCTGCCGCTGCCATCCCGGCCGCTGAATGCGGTGCAGATTCAGAAGCGCTGGTTGTGCCGAAATCGGAGAACGCAGCTGTCGACGACCTCGATAAGGCGTACACGGTCCGGAAAATCAACGATCTTGAATTGCAGTTGCAGCAGGCGCACGCGGAAATCGAGGTACTGCAAAGTCGGCTCACGACCTCTTCACACGTTGTCGCACCGAGTGTCGATCCTTATGACGATGAGATGCTCCAGTTGTTGCGTGCTGAAATTCTTGACTTGCAGGCTGCGCTGGCCGACCGCGACCAAAGCACCGCTGAAACACGGTTGGAGCATCACGCGGACTCCGGTGACCAGGATATGCTATCGAAACCCGAGGCCGAAAAACTGGTGGAACGCCTGGAGCAGTTGCTGCAGGAACTGCAGCAGCGCGATGACCAAATTGCCACTCTGACGGAATTGCTGGAAGCTGCGGAAGCCGCGAATCGGGCAGAACTGGACGAACGCGGTCAGAT
Source organism: Planctomycetaceae bacterium (assembly GCA_020426105.1). Taxonomy (GTDB): domain Bacteria; phylum Planctomycetota; class Planctomycetia; order Planctomycetales; family Planctomycetaceae; genus SXXK01. The sequence goes on along the minus strand of JAGQQS010000685.1, from coordinate 2,368 downwards.
TGATGCCTGGCTGCGTGATATCGAACAACGATGCAGCGATCGTGAACACGAGTGGCGTTTACAGCAGAACAAACTGCAATCAGAACTTGCGTCTGTCGCCGCGGAGCGAGACCGCGCAGAAGCAGCACTGAACACTGATTCATCCAGCGTCAAGCTTGAGGCGACGCAGAATGTGCTGGCCAGCCTGCGTGATACAGCGGAAACCCAGCGGCAGAAATTACAGGAGGCGGATCAAACCATTAGTCAGCTCAGGAGAGAACTGGAAACGGTGAAGCACGATCAGCCACGCGAAGAGAGAATGCAGCTTGCAGAAGAACGCTCAGAAATTGCACGTCTGCGGCAGGAACTGGAAATTGAACGGCAGCGAAAACAGGATCCGGCCGTGAACGACAATAACCTTAAGTTTCAGGCACTTCGACAGCATTTGAACGAAATTCATGAACAGGAACAGAAGGAACGGGAAGAACGCAGACTCAGCAGTCGGATCGCACGCCTGTGGCATCGGATCGAAGGCAGATGATCCTCGCTCTTCCTCAATCGGTCAACGCATGGAACCACCAGCGTTGATCGCGTTGTTCTTCGCTCTTCAGGAACCATGGAAACAGCAACATCGATGCTGAGTGATGATAGACACATGAACGCAACCACAATTGAAGAAGAACAGGAAGTCACGGCAACGCTGCATGCACAGCGTGAAGAAATGCTGGCACTCGCGCGACGTCTGGATGCTTTTGGTCGTCAGGCGGAAAAATTCCTGTGTGCGCAGCTTGATCAACTGGAACAGGCAAGCCGGGAGTTTGAGGCTGAAAAAGCAGCGTGGCGCAGACAATTCCGTCGGGAATCGAATGAACTTGTCAAAGCCCGTCAGGAAATACAGCAGCTGACATCCCACAATTCTTCGGCGACTTTGGGAGCGTTGGCCGCCGCCTGGGGTTCCAGCCCGATTCACCGCAATTCGACAGAAGCAGATGCACGCCGCAGCGGAACATCACCGCTCAGATTCCTGATCCAGCCCAGCGATGCAACATCAACACACGTCGGCCTGCTGATGTTTGAAATTTCCCGACTCAATCGCGATCTGGGAGGCCGCGGTCTCCGTTTTGAAGTGGATGATATTCGCCTTCCGAAGAAGAAATTCCTGGCACGCATGACGCGTTGCGACCATGACGGCGAAATCCTTGAGCTGACCGCGTTTCCGGTTCTGCCGCTCTCGGGCCGGGGTATGCACGTGGCGCTTGAAGTGGATCTGACCGATCGGATTGAAGACTGGATTACGTTCAAGTCGCACTTAGTCCAGTCAACGCTGGTGAATACTGAACTGGCGCAGATCTTTACCAACGGCAAGTCCGTAAAACGCCCCGGCCCGTCCGCCAATATCGTGACAGAAGCGGCACGATGTGCCGAAAGCAAGGAATCCTGGCGTGCGTTTGAGACGGCTCATCCTCGCGCGGCGTACTGGACCCACAATTCGGTCGATGCGGGTCAGCAACAGATCGCGAGACTGGAGAATTGCTATGAACGTCTGAATGCGGAAACCAGACTTCGGATTCACGTCGAGCTGCATGCAGAACCATGTGAGATCTGAAAACTACTCGTTGACGCTCGCCAGCTGTCGTGTGGCAGGTGCCGCCGCGATGCCTGCTTGCAGCGGATTCAAATGCACGTCCGCCATGCATGCCATAATCATCCAATAAAAAACCACCGGACGTCCGTAAGGAATGTCCGGTGGTTGTGTTTTTCTCGACGTGGTCAGATCGTCGAAGCTTCAGTTGGTTTCTCAGGCCAACTGCTTTCGGCGGCTCACAAGCGTCCGAATACGTTCGGCGAGCAGAGCTGCGTCGAACGGCTTTCGGAAGGTCTCGCTAAACACCGAACGGTCGAAACCGGAAGCGTTGTCGTCGTCGCTGAGCAGACCGATCAGAACGGTTTCGTTGAACTCGGTGTTTCTACGAAGGTTCTGAGCAATCATCAGCGCTTCTTCACGCCCCATGACAAAGTCCACCACCACGCAATCGGGGTGAATGGATTCTGCCTGGATTCCAGCTTCAAAGCCACTGGCAGCTATTTCGATCTTAAAGTCGTCGTTGGAAATCATCTCATTCAGACTCGATCGAGTCGTCAGATCAGAACCAACGAGCAGAATCTTGCCCATTGCTTCGTCTTCCAGCTCGCCGAGAGGCATTCCGTGTTCCTTCAGGAAACGGATCAGATGTTCGCGGGGTATGCGTCTATCTTGTGAGCCAGGAATTCGATAGCCTCGAAGTCGTCCGGAATCGAACCACTTTGAGACAGTACGCGGGGCAACTTTACAGATCTTAGCTACCTGACCAGTAGTGAAGATCGTCTTCATGGGCGGGCTCTCCAATCA
>JAGQQS010000684.1 GCA_020426105.1 Planctomycetaceae bacterium | reverse complement strand
ATGAACCCACAGACGGTGTCGATCCGGTCGGTCGGCGTGAGATTCGGGAAATCCTGCAGAGGCTCGCCGCCGATGGCCATTCAATCTTTCTGAACAGTCATCTCCTGCAGGAAATTGAACTCGTCTGCGACAGCGTGGCTATTCTGAATCATGGTCAATGCCTGTTGACCGGGACTGTCAAAGAGCTGAAGGCGGCCCTCAAAGATTCGGCCGTCCTGCTGCAGCTGCGTGGCGAGGAGTCTGCTGTCCGCAAGGCGACAGAACATCTCTCCGGGATGACCATGCGAACGGTCGCGGCAGATGCGTTTGAGGTCGAAGCTCGCATCAGTTCTCAGTCCGAACTTGATCAGCTGATCGATCGGCTGCGGTCAGACAATATTAGTATTTGGCAGGTTGCACGTCGCGAGCAGACTCTTGAAGAAGTGTTCATGAACATCGTAGGAGCCGATCGTCGATGAGAGCTTACCTTGCCATCCTGAAAGATTCCTGGCGCGAAGCTGCCGCATCCATGGTGCTCTGGCTGGCACTCGGCGGGATCCTGCTCCTGTTACTGGCCCTTGTCCCAATCGGGTTAATGACCGCCGAGAATACGGAGTTGCGACACCAGGAACTCGTGGACACGGACGGAATGCTGAAGGCTCTTTATGAAAATCGAGCTGATCCTAAAACTCCCGAAGGTCACATCTGGTCGCTGTTAACGGCAGAACAGCAGGAACAGCTGACAGCATTCCTCACACCCGATCGAGACGACGACGGGCGTCGCGGTCGTCCGGGACGAGGCAAGCGTTCCACCGTTGTGGATATGATCAATGAACTGCTGAAGAAAAATGAATTTTATGATCCGGTGGCATTCGAAAAAGTCGAACTGGATGCAGAACTTCGAATCCCCAATGCCGATTCACTCACAGCCAGTGAGTTATCCAACCGCAATCTGCGGCGGCTTGAGCAGGTATTTGCGTCATCGATCAGTGTCAGCGAAAGATCATCGCTGTCACTCACTTATGCCGGATTCGATCTGACGGGGCCGCTCCCGATTCTGCCTTCTCAGATGAAAAAAACGGTCGATGGAATCATCACGATCGTGCTGGGATTTTTTCTGGGGATCGTGGGGGTGTTCGCGTCACTGTTGTTCACAGCACCGCTGATTCCCCGCACATTTGAACCGGGTGAAATTTCGCTGCTGCTCAGCAAACCGATCTACCGTTCCATGCTTTATCTCACAAAATTTTTCGGCGGTTGCGTGTTCACGCTGATGTGTGCGGCACTGCTGGTCATGGGAATCTGGCTGCTGCTGGGGACACGACTTGAGATGTGGCGGCCTGAATTAATGTGGTGTATTCCGCTGTATGTATTTCTGTTTGCGATCTACTTCTCCGTTTCGGCCCTCGCAGGCGCGATCTGGCGAAATGCGGTCGTCTCTCTGATTCTGGTGCTGGTGTTCTGGCTCGGCGTGACGCTGATCGGCGTCGCGCAGAACTCCATGAACGAATTCATTGTGAAAGCGCGGCGGGTGACTGAAATATCTGCCAACGGCGGCGAAGTCTTTGCCGTGGACGGCGGGCGATTGATCTATCGCTGGAATCCTGAACTCGTCGACTGGGATCCGGTCGCGCAGGCGGGCAGTGCTGACCAGATCCCCGCCTTTCTGCAACGGATCGTGTTTTCCGGCCACCGCCTCCGGATTTCGGTCAGCACTGATGGTCAACGGATCGTGGCCCTGCAACCCACCATGAATCGGATCGGACGCCCTGGGCCAGCCAACATTGTGAGTGGGACCGCTGATGAAAAATTCGAACTGCAGACAGACTCACAGCCGCCGGAGCCTATGCTTGGGATTTACCAGACGGCCGACGGCAATGTCCTTCTGCCAGGTCCGCGCGGGATCTATAAGTTTGTCGGTCAGACCGAACAGGAACGGAAGACGCAGGTCTTTATCAAAGGACTGTTTGGAGGACTGCTGCCTGCTTCATCCGGGAAGGCATTTGAGAAACTGACGGATAAAAGTTTTCCGCCGATCGCAGCTGGTGCCTCAGTGGCGTTCAATCCTCAGGATGAATCGTTTCTGGTTCTGAACAATGGTGAGATTCGTCGTATCAATAAACTTGCGGATGGGCAATACGCGGCAGATGCATCAAAAAACCTGAATTGGAATGATTCCGCGCTGCTGGCCGCTGGTGGCAGCATCGCCATTATCTCACGAGGCGACGGCAGGACGTTTGTCATTGATGCCGTCACGTTTGAAACACTTGCTGAGGCAGCTTTGCCGTCGGGGGAAAAGCCGCGCGTGGTCGAATGCGCCCCGGATGGCAGCAGCGCTGCCGTCCTGACGCACAACGGAATCATACGCGTCTTCGACACGGCAAGTCGCAATTTCCTGTCCTGGGTGCCGCAGGAAAACGGCTCGGCGTCCGCCATGACGTACGACGAAGAATCGCGGTTGCTGGTCGTTGATCAGCATCGCAGTGTACGAGTCTACGACGTTTCCGCGAAGCAATCTGTCAAACAACTCCCGGGCAGTGTGGACTTGCCGTGTCTGATCTACGACTATTTCGTCGCGCCGGTCTACGCCGCGCTGCCCAAGCCCAGGGATCTCGACCATGCGGTCGAATGGATCGTGACGGGCGAGAAATCGGCGCCCCTCAATCGCGACGGGAACCCCGGTATTGATGAGCAGGCCAGTCTCGAAGCGGAACGCGTCACTTTCCAGGTCCGCAACTCGATCCTGAGCAATCTGGCGTTCATCTCTGTCTTGCTGGCTGCCGGCTGCTGGTATGTCGCACGAAGTGATTTTTGAGCTACTGCACATGAGGCGAAAACCTTACAGTGGGCGAGGCAGATGTGTGACTGGCGCAGACAATCGACGTGGCGTGGCGTTGAAGCGATCGGGTGGAAAAGACCTGAGCCAGCTGCAGGGATCGGTCATAGGTACGGTCGGTCATAGATACCATGCACTTGACAACATCTCGCCCCAAATTTCATGGACTCAAACCGAACACAACGTTCTGAGTTTTGTGTTGGTGATGCATATTCAAAACCCACGCGATTCTCCAGCTTGCGGGGGGTATTTGAGTTTTGATAGATTCTGACTTCAGTTTTGAATATTCCAATACCCAGGAGGGTTTGTTACCCCAAACTGAGTTTGGGATCCTGGAATGTTAGCCCCAACACAATTGACCAGTCGCAAAGAGGATCCCCGATTTTCGTGATGACGGCTACCTGCCAAATGGTCTCCACCTCGCCACAGAGCAAGCAGAGGTCAGCCGTTTCGGTACCACATCCGGATCAAGATGTCGCCTCGTTCAACGCCTGCTTCGGTGGGTGGAAATTGCTCGATACGTCAGGGCAAAGCGGCTTTTTGTGGATGGTAGTTTTGTCACAGCCAAGCCTGCTCCTGTAGATGTCGACGCAGTGATTTGGCTGCCGAATGATTTTCGCGACCAGGTATTCCGTGGCGTGTTTCCGGCAATGGAACTTGAACACGCTTTATTGACGAGGCAACCCGAAGAAATTGTCGCAGCTGAGGATCGCCGCGACTGGGATGACTGGGTACAATTCTTCAGCCGCACACGTGAGCCCGATGGTCGCCGTGAAGGCCTTGTGGAGATCGAACTGTGATTGGCAGTATTATCGAATATGAAAGAGCTGAATCAGAGCTTCGTGAACTTGAACAGCGGCTGATCGAATTGCAGAAGCAATATGCAATCGGTGACAAGGGTTTCACAAAGGCGGGTATCCGCAAGTTGATTGCTCGCTTGAATGAGGAGCTCGCGGTATTCGAGGCCAGCGAAGAGGCGAGCGCTTCCCTACAGAATTAAGAATCGCAATGGCGAATCGGGTAAGGGCCATCATCGCTGATGGCCCTCCCCACACCACCGGACATGC
>JAGQQS010000683.1 GCA_020426105.1 Planctomycetaceae bacterium | reverse complement strand
AGACACGGCCCGAACTCGAACGACTGATCAAACGCGAAATGGAGTTTTGAAGGGTCGCTTGTGGTGTGTATCGAGCCGCGATATGTTGCTGAGGACTATCCTGGACCGACTCAGCCCTTGTTTAACGTTAATACCGTTCAGCCAGGCAATGATTTCGGTTCGCAGGTCCGCCTTCAGGCAGATAGCGCCTTGCATTGCTCACAGCGACTGCCGCCTGAAGGCGGGACTACAAACGAAAACTGGATATTGCTCAGATAACTCAGGTGCTCCTGCAAACGCAACTACGCCAGGCGTCCGGAGCCTTCGATGGGCCAGACGTCCGTGACGACGCCGTTTTCATGCACGACCATTTCGCGATAGAGATTGCACGTGGTACACGCGTGACTTGGAATCAGATGCAATGGCTGGCCGATCAGCCAGTCGGGTGCCTGATTGACGACGACATGTTCTTCGGCCAGAAAGAACGGAATCACCACATCCGGATAATCGCGAATGCCGGGCACACCAAATTCCGCGCCGGCGCCTTTGACGCCGACATCCAGCACGGCCTTATCCGGACCAGGCCGACTGATCACCCGAACCAGAATCGACAACGCAATTTCGAATTCCGGAGCCAGTCGAAAATACTGACGATCCATCGTTGCATAGGTGCCCGCCTGAATCTCATCGACCCCGTCAAGTATTCCGGTGCTGTCGTACGTGGCGCTGGAACAGCCGCTGATGCAGGGTACAGGAATGCCTGATCGCTCCAGCAGGCGACGCGTTTCCACAGCCAGCCCCATGGCCGCGCGTGACTGACTCCGCCGCTGTTCACGATCAATCACATTCACGAGATGACCTTCGTATGCCTGCAGGCCTCCGAATTCCACGCCGGGCATTCCCACGATTTTCCTGGCGAGATCCAGAACGGCATCACTTGTCGGGATGCCACACCGTCCCATCCCGATATCGACTTCAATCAGCAGGCGGACAGTGGTATTGCCCGCTGTTGCGGCGCGACTGATGGCTGCGACCTGGTCGAAGTGATCCACTGCCACGGCAATCCTCGCCCGTTTCGCGAGCTGTACCAGCCGTTCGATCTTGGCGGATCCGACGACCTGATTGGCGATCAGCACGTCCTGAAAACCATGATCGACCAGTACTTCGGCTTCACCGAGCTTGGCACAGGTCATCCCCACGGCACCGGCCTGCATCTGACGTTTCGCCAGCGTCACACATTTGTGATTCTTAAAGTGCGGGCGAAGTTTGGACGGCCGATCACGAAAATACGAGGCCATCAGGGCGAGGTTACGATCACTCGCAGCCCGATCCAGCAGCAATGTGGGAGTGTCCAGTTCCTCAATCGCCCGCCCGATCCTGGCATCAGGCGCAGGATGGTCGAGTGGTTGACGTGTCGCGGATGATGCGTTCATTCCGGCCATGGTGATTTCTCCGTTGACAGTGAGTAGAGAATCGCCTTGGAACTGCAATACTCATGAACCGTCTCTTCAAAACCCAGCTCGGCCCCGATCCCGCTGAGTTTATATCCGAACACCGGCACATTGGCTCGCAATGCGCCACCGCCGTTGATCGTAATTCTCCCCGCTCGAATCTGACGCGCGACGCGCAGCGCACATGTTCCGTCGGACGTCCAGATATTGGCCATCAGGCCGAACTCGCAGTCGTTAGCGATTCTTATCGCATCCGCTTCGTCACGGTAGGACATGACACTCAGCACCGGTCCAAAAACTTCTTCCCGAGCCACTGTCATTCCGGGTGTCACACGATCGAACACGGTCGGTGGATAGAAACAATCGGCGGAATCGACCGGTCGAATTCCGGTGGCAATGCAGCGCGCACCTTCCTTCTCCGCTTTCTCAACACACTTGCGAACAGTTTCACAATGCCCGGGTGTTGCAAGACAGCCGAGCTGCATGTTGGGGTCTGTCGGGTCTCCCTGACGCAGACTACGGGCTTTAGCCACGATCCGTTCCAGCAAATCGTCATGCTGACTTTCATGAATCAATAACCGTGACCCGGCCACACAGACCTGCCCCAGGTTATAAAAGATTCCGGTAATCACGCCATTCACCACGTTATCAATCGGAGCGTCAGGAAACACGATGCTGGGCGTCTTTCCGCCCAGTTCAAGCATGACGCCTTTCATGCCGGATTTGGCGGCTTCCAGCATTTGAGCACCCGTCTGGTGTCGTCCGGTAAACGTGATCTTGTCGATACCCGGATGTTTCACCAAAGCGGCACCGGCTTCCTGCCCCGTGCCATGAATCACGTTAATCACGCCTGGGGGAAATCCGACATCGGATGCCAGCTGCGCCAGCATCAGGGCTGACAGGGGCGAGACTTCGGAGGGTTTCAGGACGACCGTGTTGCCACAGGCCAGAATCGGTGCGAGTTTGATCGCGGCATTGGTGAGCGGAAAATTCCACGGCACGATCGCAGCGATGACACCCATCGGCTCACGAATCTGGAGCGTCACATTATCCGGCAAAGTTCCGAAGCATTTGCCGGAGATTTTATCCGGCAACCCGGCATAGCTTTCAAACAGATCAGCGGCGCACGGGACGTCAAAGCCCTGAGTGTCACGGATCGGTTTTCCGACGTTGAGTGTATCGGTCATGGCCAGATCACTCAGATTCTCTCGGATGCGTTCAGCCAGGCGAAACAACAACCGCCCGCGATGCAGAGGATCCATACGGGGCCATTCACCTTCATCAAATGCACGTCGTGCGGCGATGACAGCTCGATCGACATCCGCAGCATCTGCCAGCGCGACATTTGCCAGTTCATTTCCGGTGGCCGGATTCGTAACACTCCATGTTCGCCCGGACTGGCTGTCGCACCAGGCACCGTCGATAAAAAGTTGATGAGGCCATGCTGGCATGCTGTTTGAGCTCCTGAAGGATTCAGCGATTTCCGGCTTCTCCACGCCGTCAAACGCAGTTTCTGGATGAGTTCCCGCGTGAGATAACATGCGGCGTTGCGATCCGCCACTTTGTCTCACTCTTTCCCACCTCCGGATTATAGGGACGGATTCTGTTTTCCACACCACACTGCCACGGTCAAAATCATCGCAAAAAGTAAACTGATTCTGTGTTCGCAGCAGGAAACTGCGGCACATCGGAAATTCGTTCGGCTGCGTGCTCAGAGGTCAACGTCGTAAAGGATTATTGTGCGTGAAAACTCTGCAAAAAGGGGATCATGTCCACCTGCGAGACGACGTCCGCTACACAACCCCGACAGGCAACGCTGTGAAGCATTTTTTTTGTGAGGCTTTTTTGGTGATGGAATGGTGGAGTGATTGTCTTCATTCAACTCGCGTGGCGAAGAAGAACGTGCGAG
>JAGQQS010000682.1 GCA_020426105.1 Planctomycetaceae bacterium | reverse complement strand
AGTGGACGAGGCGACGAGTCCCAATCAGCTTTGCAATTGCAGGGACTCGTGGCCTCGTCCACTACGATTCATCCCCCTTTTTTTGATTTGGACCAGGCACTCGCTTTCCCTTTCCATCAATAGAGCGTGTTGAATATCCGATCGCCCGCATCGCCAAGTCCGGGCACGATAAACATCCGTTCGTTCAGCCCCCGGTCGATCGCGCAGGTAAACACCGCGACGTCAGGAAAATCCTGATGCAGCCGTGCGATGCCTTCCGGAGCAGAAATGATGGAGAGCATGCAGATTTTTGGAACACACCACTGCTTGAGCGTCTGAATGGCCATACAGGCCGAGCCGCCGGTGGCCAGCATCGGATCCAGTACCAGAGCCACGTCCGGAGGATTGCTCCGCGGCAGCTTGTCGTAGTAATGCACGGGCAGCGCGGTGTGTTCATCGCGATAAAGTCCCAGATGCCAGACTTCCAGTTGCGGAATCAGTTCTGAAAGAGGCTCGACCATCCCCAGACCTGCCCGCAGAATCGGTACAGCCGCAAAACGTCCGGCCAGTTCTCGGCATGTTGTTGTTTCGTTGGGTGTTTCCACAGTGACCGCCTGTAATGCCAGATTTCTCGTCGCTTCCGCCGCCAACAATGTCGCGAGGATTCGAATATGCTTCCGAAATTCTGATGGCGGCGTCTGTCGCGCTCTCAGACGACCCAGATGATGCTGCACGACCGCATGTTGAAGTTCGACAATCCCAGCTCGTTCATTTGCCATTCTTCAGACTCCGGTCGATTCGCTGCTGCGGACGGTGCGGTACGCCGCGCAACCTTGAGATTTATTGTGTCGCAGGAGGTTACAGGATTGCGACAGGCGTAAAAGGCTGACACCATGCGTGCACTTCACAACCTGCCTTCAGCTGCCCATTTTTGAAGTAAGTTCCATGTCTGTTGCCTTCCAGAAGTGTATCCATCCTGACTGCGCGGCTACCTATGATGTCGGGCAAATCTTAACGGCATGTCCCAAATGTGGCAGTCTGCTGGATATTGATTACGAATGGAGCAGGATTCCCGTTCCGAAATCGCTGTCAGAATTCGAGCGACGCTGGGCAACGCGGCTGAATCCGGTTGACTTCAGTGGTGTCTGGCGTTTTCGTGAATTGCTGCGATTTGCATCGGATGAGCAGATTGTCACCATCGGCGAAGGCCAGACCATTCTGCAGAAGAATGACCGACTGGCCGCCACGCTGAAGCTGAACAACAACTGTCTGTATCTGCAATATGAAGGACTGAATCCTTCCGGCAGCTTCAAAGATAACGGCATGACAGCCGCATCGACGCATGCGAAGATGGTCGGCGCGAAAATGACTGCCTGCGCCTCGACCGGCAATACCAGCGCATCACTGGCGATCTACGCGGGAGTCACAGGACATTTTCAGTGCGTCGTTTTTGTAGGCAGCGGAAAAATTGCGTTTGGAAAACTATCGCAGGCGCTGGACTACGGAGCCAAAACGATCCAGATTCGCGGCGACTTCGATGACGCCCTGGCCCGCGTCCGTGACATCTGTGCAAAGCATCCGATCTATTTGTGCAACAGTGTCAATCCGTTTCGGCTGGAAGGCCAGAAATCGATTATGTTTCGAGTTCTGGAAGGACTCGGATGGCAGGTGCCCGACTGGATCGTCGTGCCGGGCGGAAACCTTGGCAACAGCAGCGCTTTCGGTAAGGCGTTTATGGAATTGAAACAACTGGGACTGATCGAACGGATCCCGCGCCTCGCCATCATCAATGCAGCCGGAGCCGGAACTCTTGAAGAGTTTGTCAATCACGGTGGCTTGAAATGGAACAACGGTCGTCCTGATGCCGGACAAATTGATGCGCGCTATTCGAAGATGGATGCGCAGAACGAACGAGCGTCAACGCTGGCCAGCGCGATTGAGATCAATCGCCCGGTGAATCTTGAAAAAGCATTGCGGGCGCTGGAGGTTTGCAGCGGAGTTGTGCGGACGGTATCAGATCAGGAGATCATCGACTGCCGCGCACGCATTGCGGCCACCGGATTTGGCTGTGAACCGGCCAGCGGTGCGACAGTCGCGGGTGTTCAAAAGCTGCGGGATGAAGGCATCATTACGGCTTCAGATCGAGTTGTCTGTATCCTTACCGGACACCAGCTGAAAGATCCGGATCTCACAATGGCCTATCATTCGAATGATCCGCAGCTGATCGCAAAAAAACTCACGCCCGCCGGTGTCACGAAAACTCCATTTGCGAATCCACCGGTCGTTGTAGACAACGAAGAATCCGCGATCCTCGCAGCACTGGGACTTGGATAAAACGATCGGGAGAATGTGATAGTCCGCAGGACCATCAGCTTCAGAAGTCGTGGTTTTTCGTTCCCGAGGGGACTGACGGCATATTGATTGAACCGCCGCGGGCTCGCAGGCCGTCGATTTAGTCGCCCACGGGCTCGCCCCGTGGGTTCACAGCCCCTTTGCGCTACGAAAACGCTGTGAAGTATACTCTCGCGAAGATACTGTGCGATTGAACGCGGAACGGGTTTCACAACACAGCGTGGGGTCGATGCATATTGAAGTGCCATCCACCGAGTTGAGTCTTTGTGGTTGTGTCGGCCTTTCAGGCAGCGCTGTCAAGCATTTTGATAAGCAAAGATTGCATGGATCTGCACCGTTAGAAATGTGTCCGAGTTTCTGAGATTCAGCCGCAACGCGGCATAATGTGATAGCCTGGGGCAACGCCCCAGGACGGGCACCGATAGATCCAGTTTAGCCCTGAAAGGGCGTAATTGAACCTGTGAATATCTCGCCCTTTCAGGGCTTTACGATCATGAACGTGCATTAACCCAGGGCGTTGCCCTGGGCTATCACATTGCGGGCCGATGGCCCTCGACGCATTTGTCTTCCATCTTCTCAACGCTTTGCGTTGTCGAAATCGATCCATTTTTAGGTAACCCGTCCGAATTCTACTGCAATGTTCTTCCGCAACTAAATACT
>JAGQQS010000681.1 GCA_020426105.1 Planctomycetaceae bacterium | reverse complement strand
GGACCACTGTTGACAGAGCACTAGTCGGCGCCACAGGATTTGCATCAGCAGCGGGCAGAAAGCTCGGCGCGGGCAACGATACTGTGCAGGATCATGCCGAGGGCCGCAACAGCGAATGTGCGACGAACCACTCTTTTCCGTCGGCATAGCCGAACAGTTCAGCGACCGCCAGGAAAAACAAACGCCAGCGATGAAACCAGCGATCCGCGTCTTCCGCTCCGTATACTGACTCGAAGATCGGCAGCACTTCTTTGCGGTGCGCGTCCAGATTCCTCAGCCAGGCCTCAGAGGTTTTCTGATAGTGCTTTCCATCCCAGCGCCACTGGTTCACAATCTGAAGATGTTGATCGAATCCGCACAACAGATTTTCACAGGGCATAATCCCGCCCGTGAAGAAATAGCGTGCCATCCAGTCCGCTTCTCCGCGTGTTTCGAAAGAATAAAGAAACCTGCGATGGCAGAAATGATGGACAAAGAGGCGGCCATCCGGGCGGAGCCATGAGGCAATACGCTGCAGCAACAGTTCGTAATTCCACATATGTTCAAACATTTCGACAGAAACCACCCGATCAAATCGAGCAGGTTCTGCCGTAAAGTGATTCATGTCGGCAGTCACGATTTCGAGATTGCTCAGCCCTCTGATCGCCGCCTGCGATTCGATAAACTGCCGCTGCGGGGCCGAATTTGATACCGCGGTAATGCGACTGCCGGGATACTTCGCAGCCATCCACAGCGAAAGCGACCCCCAGCCGCATCCCAGCTCCAGAATATTTTGGTCATTCGCAAGTTCGACGCGCTGGCAGGTGACCTCCAGTGCCGCTTCTTCCGCCTGTTCGAGCGTCGTGCTTTCGGCATCCCAGAGACAGGAGCTGTATTTCCTGTGCGGGCCCAGTACCCTGGTGAAAAACTCAGGAGGCAGTTCATAGTGCTGCTCGTTGGCCTTCTCCGGCACGCGGGCGATCGGACCTGATCGCATCGAGTTGAGAAACGCGGTGTGGCTTCCCGCCAGCGTATCATTGATGCGGACACATTCCTTCAAACGGTTGCGGCACAGCTTTCGGATGGCGACCCGGGTCATGACATCGGGAACCAGCCCGCGTTCGACGGCGTCAAGGCTGATGGCGAGAATGCTCATCGTGTCCTCCCTGCCGTCGCACGGTCTGCAATTGTCAGCGGGTCGCGCCTGTTTCCCGGCTTATCGAACTGAACCTGCACCACGCCAGTATAACGTTCTTCAAACGATGCTTCACAATAGCTCAGGTAGTAGTCCCACATACGGATAAAGCGATCCGGGTAACCAAGGTTCCGCACTTCATTCAGTCCGGCATGGAATCGCGAACGCCATTCGCGGAGTGTTCGGGCGTAGTGCGGACCGAAGTCTTCAACATGGACCATCCGCAGATCGGTGGCGCGTGCGACTGAGTCCTGAATGCGCTTCATGGACGCCAGACAGCCACCCGGGAAAACATATTTCTGTATAAAATCGACGGATTTGAGATATCGCTCGTCCCGCTGGTCGGGCATTACTATCCCCTGAATCACCATCGACCCGTCAGACGCCAGCAACTCGCTGCATTTTCCGAAATAGGTATCGTAATAGCGATGCCCGACGGCTTCGATCATTTCCACGGAGACAAGTTTGTCGAATCGGCCTTCGAGATCGCGGTAATCTTTGAGAAGCAGTGTGATGCGATCCTGCAGACCGGCGTCCTGAATTCGCTGTCGAGCGACATCGTGCTGCTGTTGCGAAATCGTTGTCGTGGTAACGCGACAGCCAAACCGCCGGGCCGCATGAACAGCGAGGCCACCCCAGCCAGTGCCGATCTCCAGCAGATGGTCATCCGCGCTCAAATCCAGTTTGCGGCAGAGACGGTCCATCTTCTCGATGGAGGCCTCCTTCAGCGTACTTGTCGGGTTGAGAAAGATGCCGCTGGAATAGGACATCGTTTCGTCCAGCATGAGTCTGAAGAAATCGTTGCCGAGATCATAGTGGGCGCGGATATTTCGTTTACTGCCGCTTAGACTGTTCGCGTGCCAATGATGGTAGATGCGATTAAAGAAACCGGCGAGACGAGAGAGTCCATGATTCAATCCGTCCGTTGTCTCAAGGTTGCGAAGAAAAATGCGGAAGAGTGACGTGAGGTCGTCGCAGTCCCAGTCGCCACGAAGCCAGGACTCAGCCACCGATAGGCTTCCTCCGAGTACAGCGTGACGGTAGAAAGCCGGACGATGAATATGGACCGTCGCTTCCGGACCATGACCTTTGCCGAATGTCATGGTTCCGGACGAATCCACAAGATGAACGATCCCGTCATGCAGACTTTTCAGTTTGCCATGGAACTTTCGCCGAAGGAAACGACAGCCGATGCGGGCGAAAGAAAATTTAGAAACCGGATTTTCCGTGGAAATTGTCGAGTGTTCGCAAACGGCCGCGCTGCTCATGAGACAGTTTTCTTCAAAGGAGACTGGATGATCTGGATGCTGCCGACGCTCGGTTAACCTGTGGGACCGTCATGAAACGGCCCGACTGGCTCACGAGCCTTCGGCACAATACTGTTTGTGTTGGTTTCGGACATACAGGACCCTCTCGCCATTTTCGGCACCTGTCGCTGTGATTCGCCCGCGAGGTTAACGGGATTCGGTGTCTCGCGTGCCGGGTGGGGTACGAACGGAATTCGCTTTCGCCAGAGTTGCAGTGCTTGCCAGTAAATTCCCAGAAAAATCCGCAGCGTCATCAGTGGATATCGCAGCAGAACGCTTGCCATCTGCCAGCGCGTCAGCGGAGTTCGCTGCATGGAAAGCGTCGCGGCAAAACGTTGAGCCTCTCCCCGAAAACTCCGGATCGCCACGGATAAATGTGGGCCGGGTTCAAGCAACTCCCAGCGATATTCCAGATCCATGGGCATGAACGGGGACACATGAAATTCCTTGACATGTCGCAGTGATGCCGTCCGCTGAGAACCGGAATCCGTTTTCCACTCGGACGGGTGCAGCACATAACAATGTTTTTCATTCCATGGCGTATTGTTGACTTCTGCCAGAACAGACTCTACCTCGTCCCCTGTCTCATTAAAGCAATAATACAGGCTCACAGGGTTCATGCTGAAACCAAAGTAACGAAAACTCGTTAACAATCTGATTGGGCCCCGCGGACGTCGACAGGTCTTCTGCTCGACAGTATCACGCACGGAGTCAGCCAGTGAATGATCGGGATTTCCCAGGTAGTCGCTGCGTCTAAACCAGGCAAGGGCCGGCCAGCGGACAGACCAGAGTCCATGTCGGCCGAACAGCGATTCCATTTCGTCCAGATCCATGTAGACAAGAAACAATCGGTATCGGAACGCGTGCTCCCGCGGCGTGAATCGCCGATGCCAGACGTGACCTTCGTAGAGACAGCTGTTCACAATCTTGTCTCCCTGGCACTGAGTGCTTCACAGACTCGCAGCGCACTGACGACGCCGTCCTCGTGAAATCCGTTGCCCCAGTAAGCACCGCAATAGGAGGTGCGATTGGCATTCACAAGCTGACGGTGCCGGGCCTGAGCCGCAGCGCGCCCGATCGTAAACACAGGATGATGGTATTCAAATCGTCGCAGAATTCTGGACGGCGAAATGGCGTCATCACTGTTGAGGGTCACATTAAAGCGATGGCGAGACCGAAGATGCTGCAGCATGTTCATTTGGTAGGTCACGGTCGCCGGCTGATCCCATTTACCGGCATTGTCGTTGACCAGCCGATAGTTCCAGCACGCCCAGGCTCGTCGATGTTTTGGAAGCAGCGTTTCATCCGTATGCAATACTGCCGTGTTGCGTTCGTAAGGAAACATCGCCAACACCTCTCGTTCCGTAGCGGAGGGGTCCGCAAGCAACCGCAGGGCCTGGTCGCTGTGACAGGCAAACACGACATGGTCAAACGCCTCTGTGGCCCCCTGTTCCGGAGTCACCAGCACTGTATTCGGCAGTCGACGCACCTGCTGAATCGGTGTCCGCAACCGGACCCGATCCCGAAATCGCTCCGCCATCCGCACGACATAATTTCGTGATCCTCCATCGATCACGCGCCACACCGGCCGATCGCGAAGACTGAGTAGTCCATGATTCCGATAAAAGTCCACGATGAAGCGAATCGGGAATTTTTCGAACAGGCCTGTCGGACAGGACCAGATTGCCGCCCCCATCGGGTACAGGTAATGACGCGCGAATTCCCGAGAGTATCGATGTTGAGCGAGAAATTCCCCAACAGTCGTCTCATCAAACGCTGAATTTTCCAAAACTAATTTTGGGGCGTCGCGATTGAATCGAAGAATGTCACGCACCATGCGATGAAACGAGGGACGCAGCAGATTACGCCGCTGGGCAAACAGGCCGTTGAGCGAGGTGCCGTTATACTCGAGATTTGCGGTATCACAGCGCACGCTGAAACTCATCGAAGTTGCCCTGGACGGCACACCCAACTCAGTCAGAAGTTTGATGAAATTGGGATAGGTGCGGTCATTGAATACGATAAATCCCGTGTCAATGGAATGAAACTCCCCGTCCAGTTCCACATCCACGGTGTTCGTGTGCCCGCCCAGGTAGTTGCCCGCTTCAAAAAGGGTGATGTCATGCCCTTGACTGAGCCTGTAAGCGGTAGTCAGACCCGAAATTCCGGCTCCGATAATGGCGACTTTCATTTCTTTCAGGCCTCGTCCGGGAAAATATCGAATGTGGACACGTGCCTCAGAAAAGGTGTCAGGAACCAATGGTGCGGAGTGCTCATCGGGCCATTTGGTTATTGGTTCCTGACACCTTTTCCAGGCGCCTACGCTGGTGACGCAGGATTCGCAGCCGCAGCATGCTGCTGCAACGTCGTGGAAAACTCTGCCAGATGCTGCATCGTGTCACAAAATGCCGAATAGCGAAGTTTGCTGCGGATTTCTGATGACAGCGCTCGGCCGCCCACGACAACCGCCGTCCTGTGTTTCAACGCGACTTCGAAGATCTGATTAATTTCACTCACGACGCGAGACGTGTCGGTGATGTGTGACACACTGAGCCAGAAGACCGCGGGCTGATGTTGCTCAATCGCCGAGATCAGAGATGCGGCGGGGATCGAACATCCCAAAAGCCTGGTGTTCCAGCCGGTTGAACGAAGAACGATCTCTGCCATCGTTGCCGGAATGGAGTAATGATCTCCTTCAAGTGTCGCCCCCATCGCGAAACGACTGGAAGTCGGCGGCACCAGCTTCTCACGCAACTCGTTCAAGAGCCGCAGAGTCGTGAGGCATGAACTGCGCTCCTCGTAAATCTCCACCTCGTGACATTCCCATTTCTCACCCAGTGTATGAAATGCTGGCGCGATGATCTCGTCACAAATCCGACTTGCCGACACACCGGACTGAAAGTGTTCCATAATCAGCGCGCGGCAGGCATGTTCATTGTCGGCAATGAGGGCATCCACAAATTGCCCAGCCGCATTTTCGATCCGCCGCGCTTTTCGCTCAGTGCTCGGCACCATCGCGAGAAGCAGAGGTTCCGCGACTTCAAGATTCCTTTCCCGCACGAATCGCAGCGCTTCCTGTACAGGAATACGGCGATGACCGCCCGCCGTCCTGACGGTGTTCAACAGGCCCTGATCGCACCAACGCTTCAGGGATGATTCACTTGAGCCGATAGCCAGAGCCACTTGTTTTGGCGACAATAATCTGTCCATGCCGATCCACCGGAAAAGTTTGAGGACATCTGCGCACACGCACCTCTGGATCTTACCGAAATTTTACTTTTCCTTTAACTGTCAAATCATTCAAAACGTTCTTTTACTAAAACTTGGGGCCGCTCAGGTCCAATATCAATGGAAATCGAGGAGGGCTGGTGTGACTTTGAGGACTTTTACAGCGATTTCACTGCCGTTTGTATTTCAACATTGGCCGTTAAGAGATCTATTCGTTTGCCGGATAATCCAATGATACTGTCACCCTTGCTTCGTCTCCTCGTTCCGGCTCGCAGGCTCTTTGCGCCAAAAAATCAGGCGTTTTCTTAGGGAAAAGCCGCTGTGAACCCACGGGACGAGCCCGTGGGCGTCTCAATTTACTGCCTTCGAGCCGGCGGGCGACTTTATGAAAAGCCGGACAGTCGCGCAATACGTTTTGGGGGTTCACGTAGTCAAAAACGTTCAATTCGGGCGATCCCTGGTTCGTCCGTCAAAAAAATACTCACGACCGTCAGGGGTCTTATCAAACGATTGGAATTCGATGGGCTCGCACACTTATCAATTGATCCGCGAACAGGTGATTCCCTGTTCGGTAGAGGAAGTTTTTGATTTCTTCGCCGACGCCCGAAATCTGGAAATGCTGACGCCACCCTTGTTGAACTTTGAAATCCTGACGCCTGGCAGGATCAGCATGCATGCGGGAACGATTATCCAGTATGCCTTGAAAGTTCACCAGATTCCAGTCCACTGGACAACGGCCATCTCGGAATGGAACCCGCCTCACGAATTTGTCGATGTGCAACTCCGTGGTCCGTACATTTTGTGGCACCATCGGCATCAGTTTCAAAGCCTCGGGAATGAAACTCGAATGATCGACGAAGTCCACTATCGGCTGCCGTTGGGCTGCATTGGACGCGCGGTACATTGGCTGTTCGTCGAGCGAGATCTGCGTCAGATCTTTGACTATCGCGCACGTATTGTCGAGCAGCAGTTTTGTGCGTCAGCGAGTTAGTTCCCGCTGTCCAGGGGCGCACGGTGGAAAGGTCAGGAACCGTAGAAGCAGGGTTCCACACCGCGAAAAATTAATGCCGCAAAGTTGCACCTGTGCATTGTCAAAATCAAAAAAAAGGGATGAAGAGTAGTGGATGAGGCCACGAGTCCTTGCCGTTGCAGGGCTGACCGGGACTCGTCGCCTCGTCCACTACGCCAAGCTGACCGGGACTCGTCGCCTCGTCCACTACCCCCCAAATTTTATCTTGACGGAGCACTCACCTTTTTGAGTATCGTTTCCGAATTGTGGACAGTCCATGGAGTGTGCTGCTCTTGCAGCGATTGCTGCATCCTCTGCTACGCGCATCAACCTGCCGCTATCGCCACGGCGCCGGAGGCCCCTTTTGTGCCGTGTGCCGACTGCGGCAGCTCGGCCGACGAATCGCTCAACAGTTCGAGGATGCGTTTTGCCCGATCGGGTTCCCCGTCGATCAGTAAACTGATCGCCTGTTTAAAAGCGTCATGGCGAAAATCTGAGGCCTCCACATCCGGTTGAGCTCGATCGATGCGATCGAGAAACGCGGCAATGTCGAGCAATTTTGCGCGGTGCTCGAGAAAATACATCCCAATCACCTGCTCCTGCGACTGAGGGCAGGTCTTGTGTCGTTCTGGCATGGCAACTTCTCCGTTTTCGTCAGCGGCGGGCTGCAGCTTCGATGTCTGGAGTTTAACAACAATAAGACCCGACGACCACACATCTTACGGCCCCACTTTTGGCAGCCAAACTATCCGTTACCGGCATTAATTAAGACTTGCCCGTTTGGCAGTTGCTGAGTCTGCACAGGGCCAGGGAATCGGCAAGCAACTTCTAAAAACTGTTTTCGGAATCGCTCCGGAGATGGCTGATCGTACGGGATGCGTGGCGGTGGTGGTCGAAGAGAAACCCGCAGCGGTCGCATTCTATCAGCGCTGCGGCTTTGAAGTCTTGTAGATCATCTCGGGCGAACTTGGGGGATCGTCCCGCACCACTGCC
>JAGQQS010000680.1 GCA_020426105.1 Planctomycetaceae bacterium | reverse complement strand
AGGATGTGTCGGCCTTCCAGGCCTGAATCGCAATCTGACTCGTTTTGATTTTACTGCTTTTTTGCTTGTCAAAATACTTCACGACGTTGCCTCAAAAGGAGAGAAGGCGGCCGACAGGCCGGATAAGGTTTTTTCCCCTGTTTATGTCGATTATCAAAACTTCACTGCGTTGGGAATCAGGGCGAGAGGGAAAAAGAGGCAATGCCCATGGATAATTCTGGCGGTAACTTCTTGTCTGCCGTTCGCTTTACCGGCCGAAATTTTCCGGTAGCTGCAACGACCAAACTTCGTTGCTGAGGGGCTGAGCATGTCCGCCGGCAATCCAGATTTTATCCTTGAATACCCACGCAGAATGCTCGTGGCGTTCTTTCCAAATCAAATTGGATTTGAGCTGCTTCCACGACTTGCCATCTTTCGAATACCAGACGTCGCCCCAGTTCTGTGAAGGATTATTCGACCAGCCACCAATGACCCACATGTGGTCGCGGTAGGTCAAACCCGAGAACCAGAGGCGTGGAGACCACGGAGCAGCCTCCGTCGCCTGTTCCCAGTGCACGCCGTCTTCGGAATACCAGACATCGTTTTTCGCATGGTATTCAGGCACATAGTTGCCGCCGCCCAGAACCCAGAGTTTTCCATCGTGAACAAGTGCCTGCAGGTACGAACGAGCCGACCAGGGAGCGTTCACAGTTTCCAGCTTCCAGTCTTTACCGTCAGCGGATGACCAGACATCATTCTTCAGATCGCTGTTGTCGCCAAAGTAGTAGTTCTCTGTGCCGCCTAACACCCACATCCGGCCCTTAAACTCGGCCACCCCCGCCGAAATCCGGGGTGTCCAGCCCGCGTGCGGAGTAGTAAGTTCCCACTGGCTTCCATCCACAGATGACCACACTTCGTTGGTGGCACCATGGCCTTCCAGTCGACCGTTGTACCAGCCACCCAGGATCCACATGCGGTCCTGAAATGTCAGCGTCATGGCGAGGTCGCTGTACTTCCAGGGAGCTTCCGCGACAACTCGACTCCATGACTTTCCGTCCGTCGAACTCCAGACGTCACGGGGCGGTGGTGAATACGAATCGAACCATCCCCCCATGATCCACAACTTATCCTGAAACACCACTTCTCCGCTGGAATCCCGCGGTTGCCAGTCGGCTTTTTCCGTTTCTCTGGTCCAGTCGAAAACAAGGGGCTCTTTGGACCGCTCTGAGGCAGTCACCGTCACGTTTTCACCCTGCGGTGTCTCGGCAATTTTCAGTTCGTCACTGAACGACACGGAAACAATCATCAGCGTCCCAAAGCAGGTGATCATTCTCAAACGGCAGTGGAACATTTCAGACTCCTCGATTCAAAACTTAAACAGAAACATTGTCGATCTCTATTTTTTCAAAATCACCTGCGCGGGATTGATGGCCTTGAATTTGCCTTTGTTGGCCGTAATCTCAAACGCTTGCGGAACCGATTCAAGGCCATCCAGTTGATGCGTGATGGTTGACTTCAACTGAACTCGCCCGGACGCCACCAGGCGCACGGTGTGCTCGAGGTGTGCCTGAGTGCTGATGTCGGGGAACAGATATCGCAGACTACGTTCGCGGAGCAGATCGATATTCATTTCAAACGGCGCGCCAAACCATGAGACGCCGATCAGTTTCCCGCCTGACCGAACCGCATCAATCGCCTGTCTCACGGTCTCTGTACCTGCCATGCCTTGTTTCGGACTGCCACCTGCACATTCGAACACGACATCCGCGCCATTGCCTTCGGTCAGCTCATGAATTGCGGACACGACATCACACTCGCGCGCGTTCAGTGAGTAGTCCGCTCCGAGTTCCCGTGAGATGCGGCATGATTCGTCACGAACATCCACGGTAATAATGCGCCCGGCTCCGCTGATGCGCGCGATCTGGAGACATTCAAGTCCCATACTGCCCTGACCGAAGATGACAACGCTGTCGCCCATCTGCAACTGTGCCGTCTCGACCGCCGCCACACTGTCACTCAACGACTGCAGACACGCAGCTTCACTATTCGAAATTCGATCATCAACTTTCACCAGCGAGATTTCCGGCAGGATGGCAATGTCACTAAAACATCCCGGCAGGTCGAATCCGATGACCGGCCCTTTGCGGCACAGATAACTTCGCTCAGAAAGACACAACGGACACTTTTCACAGGGCAGCTTCGCTCTGGCCGCGACTCGATCACCCACTTTGAATCGCTGGACACCCTCACCAACTTCCACAATCCTGGCACAGAATTCGTGACCGAAAAGCTGTACCGGTGCTTCATTATCCAGCCGGCGTTTGACGCGATCCCAGGCGAGCGTCGGAATACCAAAAGCGAGTTGAGCTTCGGTCACACTGGGCTGAACGCAGAGTGGTTCCACGAGAACGTGTCGCGGCCTGAGTGCAGGCACTGATACTTCATCGAGACGAAAGTCGCCAAACCCGTAGAATCGCCAGGCACGCATTTGAATACTCTTTCAGGACGGTTGAAGAATGAATTTTTGAAGTGTGTGACAATCCGAAGATACGTGGCCTCGATTTGCACCGGCCGACCAGACGACTTCGGACACATACGCGTCCCCCCGCGAATCAATTCGAATGTCATGCGGCGCGAAGAAATCACCCGGAGCTGTTGGATTGTCGCCACCCCCCCAGCGTGCACGCAATTCACCGTCGGGTGAGAAAATACTGACTCGTCCTCCCGACGCATCTGGTGTGGGCGGAAAAGTTCCCGGCCACATCCCGGAACGATATCCGAGCTCTGCGACAAACAGGTTTCCGGCAGCATCAAAGGCGATCTGACACGGACGAATGACGTCCCTTCGTTCACCCACGAATTTTCCGTCAGGCGTGAAGCATTGAATGCGGCTGTTCTCTCGATCAGCGACATAGACAGTCCCATCGTGATCCACCGCGATCCCGTGTGGAACCTGAAACTGCCCAGGACCGGATCCCGGTTCGCCCCAGGAAAACAGCAATCGGCCATCGCCCGAAAACTTATGGATCCGCGCGTTGCCGTAACCATCGGCGATGTAAAGATCTCCCTCCGGCGAAAGCGCCACGTTGGTTGGGAAATAGAAGGGGGGCCCCGCATGCGTAATCGTGCGATAGTCGATACTCGTCGCACCGGTGTCCGACGGTTGGCCGCTCGTCCCAAGTTTCCAGATTAAGTTTCCGTCCGGTGTAAACTTACTCACGGTGTGGTCCAGATCATCCGTGCAGTAGACGGCATCGTCCGGCCCGATCGTAATTCCATGGGGCCTGACAAAGCCTCCTTCGCCCCAGGAGCGCAAAAACCGTCCTTCCCGATCGAAAACCATCACCGGATGATTACCACGATTGAAGACAAACACGTTGTCG
>JAGQQS010000679.1 GCA_020426105.1 Planctomycetaceae bacterium | reverse complement strand
TGCCCACCGTGTGATCGTACTTGTCGTCGCCGATCCCGCCAGGAGTCGGTGCTGTGAACAGTTTTCCGCAAAGGTGGCAGCGTAGCTTCTGCATGCGATAGACCGTCGCGTGCAGCGGAGATCGCCCGACAAAGCGAACCAGGACACCGGGTGACTTTTCGTAAAGCGTTCCCTGACCACAGTCGGGGCACGTATCGCCCGGAGAATATTGCGGATGTTTGACATCGACCTGCTCGGCGCCCGGATAATCTTCGGCCCCATATCTCCCATGACCGGTCGGAGGCTCTGAGGAATCGTCGGACTCGCTGCTCGGAGAGTCGCCGGACTCCGCATCGGCAGCGTTCCCCGAAGCGTTACCGGTATCGGATGCGTCATTGGCAGCGGAGGCGTCACTGGCAGCGGAGGCGTCACCGTCAGCCTGGTTCGAGGCGTCTTTCGAATCGCCAAGAATGTTCTTCGATGTCTCCGTCGCTGCCCCGAACATCCATTTGCGAAGACGAGCGATCGTGGTGTTCTTGTCGCCCACGATCTGGAAGATGCCCCGATACGAGGCAAAGATCTGACGCATCAGCTCCATGTCATCGTCACGAAGCGTGTTGGACTCCGCGCGCTGAATGAGTTCCTCAATCCGCTGAGCATCGACTTCGATAATTTGCGGTGCTTTACGCGACATGATTCGACCGGCTTTCCCTGCCACACGTTCGATCCATCGAACGCGAATGGAACACAGATTCTCGTCTCGAATCAAGAGCAGTTGTCCGCTCGACTTCCGTGAAGCAGTTCCTTGCACAGCGACCATGTGGCCCTGAACCGCGCCGCCGCACACAGCGAATGACGTTCCGCCCATGTCGCAGCGAACAACGTGAGCGTCTCGGCGGCGCGACATGCCATCTCAACACGCTCCCCACGCCACTCGGTCAAGGGCGAATGCCCTTGTCAATGGTGCGGTCCGACCGAACGCCAGTCCGGAGCTGCTGCCGTTCGATCCGGATTGCCGGCTGAGAACAGCACCGCCAGCTGATGAGCGGCGAGGGCCTTTGCGCTGGTGTTCTGGTCTGTGGCAGATGGCCACCAGCGGAAACGTCCCTCAGACAGACGTTTGTGACACAGCCAAAAACCCTGACCGTCGTACACCAGCACTTTGATAGCCGTGCCGCGGCGATTCCGAAAGACAAACACGGTCCCGGCGAACGGATCCTTTCCGAGCGTGTCTTTGCAGTGCCGCACCAGTCCGTCAATTCCCCGCCGGAAATCAGCCGGTTCGACAGCCACAAGAATCTTCATCTGAGGCGTGATCTGCAGCATCAGTCGCGTCTCCGAAAGCTCCGGCAAAGATCAGCCAGATCCGGGAGCTGACAACCACGCAGATGCACACGCAGACTGGCACCAAAGCCGTCTTCGAGTTCGATAACACACTCGGATGCTGAAGGTGCCACTGGCGGTGGAGACAATTCGATGAATGCCGGGGCCACAGAGCTGGAATCGAAGTTCCTCGCGGCAACGCGATTCTTCAGTGCATGATAATCCAGCTTCAACGCGGAGGCCGTGCGGCTGAGGCCATGAATCTCTGCCAGTGTCACCGCCAGCGACCAGAGCTTCTCCGGAATCCGAGCCCCTACGTTCCGCGAACACCGCCAGGCCTCAAACCGCTCCCGCCCACGTGCCAAAGACTCCGGATTGTCGCCACGCTTCCGCCCAACCATGGTTGTCCTCCCCAAAAAGGAAAACAACCACGGTAGCCAACTCAGAAAATTGCTTCAGGCAGGCTTACCGGAAGGACACGCCGAAACGTGTTGGCCACCGACCTGAGCTGGCCCACCTATCAGGCTGCCGTTACGCAGCAGGCATTGGCTTCAGATTGCCAGATCACGACGGTCCCATTGCGCGAGTCCATCTTTCATGACGGTTGGACTGCGGACGATGTGACGTCATTCATGGCCAGAGCATACGCCGACAACCAATGCGACGGGCTGTTCCTGCCAACCGTGGACAATTTGGGAATCCGGGTCCCCATCCGGGCCATCGTAGAGCGAATCCGACAAACCAGCCAGATTCCGTTTGTTCTCGTCGATGCGGCCCAGGCATTCTGTCATGTTTCGCTGGACGACAGTATTTCCGTCGCCGACTTCATCGTGTTCGGCAGTCACAAATGGATGAAAGCTGGGCAGCCGATGGGAATCGGTTTATTCGGCAATCGCTCGACGCAGCAGCTAATCAGCAACACACTCCGACAAATCTCCGAAACCGGAAGTGACTTGGACCCATTGATGCAATTCACAGAACAACTCGACGGCGGATCACTCAATGGCCATAGCGAGACCGTCAACCTGACTCCGTTGTTTTCGTGTGGTGCGGTCGCTGCTGTTCACACCAAAAATGCTCATTGCAACGAAGGAACGCAGAATGACGATCTGGATTCTGCCATCCATGACATTCCGACAAGTCTGTGTCATTGGAGGCCAATTCTGTCGCATCAAACGTTGCGGAGTGGGATTTCACTCTACGCCCGCAGGACATCAACAAATCAGGCAATCTCGGTTGAGCATACTCGCAGGGAATGGTTGTCACACGGCTGTGTTGTAACCGCGTATCCAAACGGCTGGGTTCGTGTTTCTCTGCCTGTATTCTCGCCTGAAGTTATTTCTAAGAACAGCCACATTGCTGACGATCATGATGTCGCAGGGTCAGTTCGAGGGTTCAGGCGGTAAGAACCCGCATGTTGCTGCTCAATGGGCCAATCCGCCGCAGGGTTTCATGAGCGTTGCCCTTCGGGGCGGGCTGTTCCAAGCTCCGCTTGTACCACAGTCCGGCAAGCAGGACTGCGGCGTAATCGTCATTCATGCGTCAATTCACTGACCAAAACGTCATATCGCACATAGAATTCCCTTGGACCGCCGACAATCCTAAATGCATCCGTCAACGAGTCAGGCACTGGAACGAATATCCGCTTTTGGGTGATTAGCGTTGTAGTCGGGAACATTCCACCACTAGCCTTGTTTCCATCAATGGGCTCTCGCAACTCAATGTCGTAGTACAAACTGAGCCTACCTGTGGCATCCGTAAAGATGTAAACGACTCGGTGTCCACCCCAAATAATACGAGTCGTATGGGGCGCACGGAAGAAATCGGCTTCAGTCCGGACCAATCGGTCGGAAAGCCCAAGCAACATCGTGAAACCATTTAGCTGCGGATAGCGTTCCGCTGTAATCAAGATTTTAAGATTGGAAGCCACATCTTCCCGAAGAATGGGTGGACTGGGTAAGTACTCGTCGCCAACTTGGACCACCGGTACTACTGGCGATTGTACAACGTCCGGAATTTCCGCTTCTATAGTTCCGACTTGGTCGCTGGTGACGCTTTGACTCTGCGCACGAGCAGCAGATTTTGCAGTCCTCAACATTTCCTCCATACTGACTGCCCCGGACAGGTATTCGCCCAAGACGGTTTCTAACTGTCCAAACTCCGCCTCTTCATAGCGATACAAGTCACGGTTTCGTTGCAGTAATGTTCGGAGTGAATCGACACCATCTCTGGTCGACGAAGGAACAAACTGCTGCACTCGCTGATAGATGTGTGCTCGTACAAAATCTTTCATAAAGGAGCCAAATACATCCCATGCGGTGTCGTAGCACTGCATCAGCGGAAGAAGTACTGGGCTTGCGCGGGAAACTAGCACCGTCAATTGTTCGCCTTCCTTCACCGGCAGCACAGTGACACCATGAGAAATCTCCGCCAATTTGACTTCGACGTCTGGAATCAAGTAATCATCGCGAAGTATTGCCGCGACTCGAAGTGCTACGGCCGCCTCGGCAGCCTTTAGCTCGATCGGCTGGTAGACTTTGATGACTTGCGCCGAATTCGGCAATTCAGGTAAGTGCAGAAACTGGTTTAAGTATTGGTTCTGCACTGTTCTTCGGGGTTTGCCCTGTGCAAGTTGAAGGACGCAAGACGTGTCGTTTGCAAACATCAGCAACGCCTGAGTGTCAGTACCGCAATAGTAGAATGCTTTGCGTGAGCCGATTTGTGTTTTAACGTCCCCGAGCGCTATTGGCACATCGTCCGGATACAAGTTAATAGACACTCGACGCGCCAAGTCAAATCGGCCGTGATTCACAACCCATTGCAAGAAGGCATTGTTTTTGTCCGCAGCGGAAATCGTTGACAATATCTCAGAAGCTGCTCGCTCGGCAAGGAACACTAGCTTTCCTATTTGCTCAATGCTTTCACGACCGACAGCTTCCCGTCCAGCCGTCGGTTGCAACGAAGAAAGGTCCGCAAAGCCACCCAATTCGTAAGTGCCTGCGACCGGTACCGGAGCAAGACCAAACGAAGAACGCAGGCCCATCAATTGCCCCCCTGATTGCAAGAGCATCATTGATCCAGCGATGGCCACTCCCGCGAGAGAAATGTTCTGAACGAATACTAACACCTGACCATTGTTGTCCACACGGACCTCGAATGTTGCCGTGAATGTGCCGTCTGAGAATGTCTGTTTCCCCTGCACGACAAATCCTCTTCCAGTGAGCGGAAGTCTGGATTCGAAGGTTGCACCACTGATGAGTGTTTGGTTTAAATATACAGGTACAGGCAACAGAGCGACGTATGGCTCAAGATACTGTCGCGCTTTCTCAATTGAAATCGTGTGTTCCGCGTCTAGGAGTGCTGACACCGTAGTTCCGACATCACGTTGGGTCCCAACTGTCGTGAGCGAGATGCACTCTTCGGCAATTCTGAGCGACTCACGTTCCGCTACACTTTTAAGCACGGTCTCACTTCCCTCGGCCCTCGTCTCGACTTCAAGCCGCGAGCAAACACCAAAATTGGCCATCGCACCAATTCCAAATGTGCCGACCACTCCCGCCTTCCGAGCTTCTTCCGACTGCTTTCCACTTGACCCAGCTTTCCAGAAGTTCTCCCGCAGCACTGCTTCATCCATGCCAATACCGTTGTCGGTGATGCGGACTGTCCTTGACTCGACAACTACATCAATACGACCCTCCGATAGTGGTCTCCCGCTTCGCACCATGCGCATTCTGACTGCATCATAGGCATTCTGAACGTTCTCCCTTAACAGGGCTAATGGAGAGTCATATATCTCGCGAGCGAGTATTTGTAACACTCTTGCCGTATCCACCTGAAACACTATGCCTGGGTTCATCGTATTCGTCTTTCCGTGATCCTGCGCCGAATCTCTCGAACACTGGGGTCTTCGTTATTGGCAATAAATGGTAGATTGGAG
>JAGQQS010000678.1 GCA_020426105.1 Planctomycetaceae bacterium | reverse complement strand
GCGACCGCTTCACGTGAAATTGCCACGCTTGTCGATGCGATCCGGACGGAAGCACAGGATACTGTTTCGACGATGACAGAAGAGCGGCACCAGGTTCTGGAGGAAATCCAGCGTGTTAATGAAGCGGGTGCAGCGCTCGAAAAGATCCGACATACGTCGCTGGCAATGGCCGAACGTTCCCGGCAGATCGCAGGATCCACCGTTGAGCAGCTTCAGCGAACTCAGGAGGTGGTGCGGGCGATGCAGCAGGTTTCCGGAATCGCCACAACGATTCGCGACCGGCATGAAATGATCCGGAACAAAACAACGGATCTGGCGGAAGTCGCGCAGACTCTCGAGGAAAGTCTGTCGCCCATGTATAATTTTGGTGACTCGGGTCGAGGAATCTCCCCGCAGCGCTCAGGTTCAAAAGCAGAAAACGCCACCCGTCGCAGACGGGATGTTTCCAATGTGGGTGACGACCTCGTTGAAGCCATTACTGGCGGGGAGTTTGTGCGGTGACAGACTCTCGGAACACATACGTCCAGGCCGGATCCGAAACGTCGATCGACGTGCTGCGGGAGCGATTCATTCTCATCGCGCAGTGCGCGGCTGAAGAATCGAGCCTTCCAGATGACGAAACAGTCAGGACGGCCACACTTGCCGCCGATTTGCTGACGGTTGCCGATCTTTATCGCGATGACTCGGAATCTGGCGTGCGAGCCGAAGAAATTGTTGAATTCTGCTGCACAAAAGCGCTCCCGGTGTTGATGGATCCCAATGCCGCTGCTGGTCGCACATTCCTGCTGCAGGAGATTCACGAGCGCTGGAGCGATTACCTGACGCTGCTGTCGCCGGAAGAACGCTGCTCCCGCCGGTGGTCAAATGAATGGAACCCGGAGAATTCAGACTGCTGGAATGAGTCGTTCGGGCAGGAGCTTTCCAACACGTCACAGGCGACAGCCGACGCGTCTGATGAGACTGAAATCGATCTTCTCCCGCAGGCATTTGACCTTGCCGGAATTCTGGCGTCGCTCGCCAGCGATAGTGGTTCAACCGACAGCCTGACGCCCTCGCAGGCTCAGGACTCACAACAAGGCGAGGTTGCTGAATCATCGCGGATCAGCAGTCCTGCACAAGCCGTGCGTGCCCTCAACAACGCGCCGCTTCCCGCGCCGCCCGTCGAACCTGAAACGATCGACGATCCGGAGATGGTGGCGGCTTATGCGGATGATGCGCAGCAATGTATTGCTGATATGGAATCAGCCCTGCTGGCACTGGAATCCGGACAGAATTCCGCAGAGGCCCTGCGAATTTTCTGCCGACAACTGCATACACTGAAAGGTGCCTCCGGTACGGTGGGACTTTCTCGCCTGGCCGGATACCTGCACGACCTTGAAAGCTACATTGAAAAATCTGCAGACTCCGGGGTCGATGTAGACCAATTGCTGGCCTGTGTCGATACCGTTCGCGCCCAATTAAGTCGTCTGGGAATATCTGACGCCGGTGCAGCGGCCGGCTCAACTTCCACTGCCGCGTCCCCTGAGAACTCCACTTCGGCTCCCGAAACTGGTCAACAGTCAGCGACGCCTGGCTCAATGCAGAACGGCGACACTGAGTTCTTTGTACGTGTTGAAGCGTCGCGGCTGGAACGTCTGATGGACTTACTGGCAGAACTGGTGATGCTCCGAAATCGTCGCGACATCTACGGAGAATCGCTGCGGGATATACACCGGGAATTGAACTACTGCGCCGCTCGCACCAGAGCACTTACGTCTTCGATCGA
>JAGQQS010000677.1 GCA_020426105.1 Planctomycetaceae bacterium | reverse complement strand
GCGCCGACGACGTGAATCTGTTCGTGCTGCATCAGGCAAATAGCCGTATTATTGATCATGCCATGAAAGTGCTGGATATCCCGCGACACAAGGTATTTAATAACCTCGATCGCTTCGGCAATACATCTGCCGCATCAATTCCACTGGCACTTGACGAAGCATACCGCGAGGGACGCATCGCCAGCGGTGACCTCGTGGTCATGTGTGGTTTCGGAGCAGGACTGACCTGGGGAACCGGATTATTCCGCTGGTAGACCGTTGGTCTGCGGTTATTCAACAACCTGGACTGCTTCGGCTCCGCCGTCAAACGGCGTCACCTTGCCAATCATGTTTTCATCGGTGACCGTTTCCTGAATCCCCGCGTCCTCCGGTATAAATTCCGCCCCGGGAATTTCGTCGACCGAAAGGACTTCTGAGTAAGGATTGTTTCCCGAGATTCTGAGGTCTCGGTACACCAGCAGTGCGCCTTTTTCGTAGTTCACGTTCTTCAGGGCCACGGCATATTCAGCCCTCGATCGAAAGAACTGTATTTCCGCGTTGACCAGTCGGCGCTGTGCGTCCAGCAGGCGATCGGAGGCAACCTCAATTCCGTTCTGTTTCTGGTTTGCCAGCGCCTTGAAATACTCGTCCGCTGCGAGATACTGGTTAAGGTTGTTCTGCAATGCCTGAAAGGCACGCACAGCATCCGCGGTTGCTCCGCTCAGATTACTTACCACTTCACGCTGCTGTTCCTTCAGGATAACTCGCTCGCGCGCCAGCATCAGCTCTGCATGATCCACGGCCGCGTGAGCCTTGCGGTATCCGATCGGAACCGTGAATTCAACACCCATCATCCATTCCTGAGTATCACCGGTAACAAGGTTGCCAATTGACGAAGCGGGCGCTGTTCCTCCCTGATTACCACCACCAAGCAGGTCATCACCAAAGCCGCGGAATCGGTATCGTCCTACAGCATCCAGTCTTGGATTCACAAAATTTCTGGCTGCCAGTAATTCAAGTTCGCGTTTCTTCACGTTGATATTCTGTTTCTGAATCTCCGGTCGCAGCGTCATTGCTTCGTTCATGCTGCTCTCCCAGTCGAAATAAACGCTGGCCATTGTCGGTTCTTCCGTGGGCCGAATGAGCGAGCCGTCTGATGCCGGCAAGCCGCATAACAATCGCAAGCGGCGTTCGGCCGCGAGTACTCCGCCACCAGCCTGTAATGTCCCCCCTGTCGCACCGTTTCTGACCTGGGTACCGGGCAGGATTCGACCAGACAATGCTTCATCCACCTCCGCTTTCAACTGATAGTACTGCTGTCGGGCCAGAGCTTCGGCGGCCGCTTCGATGGCAATTCCGTTTTTGCTTGAGTTTGTTTCATTCCAGACAACCAACGCCTGCTCCATCGCCTTTTTGCGCGCGTCAAGTTCCCGATATGCGAGATAAAGATCCCAATACGCGTTCTCCACGTTGCTGATAAAATCCGTGAGCCCGATGGTAAAGTCGTGTTGGTTGATATCTGCATTGGCCTTGGCGATCAGAACCCCGTTATAGACGCCCGGCGTCGCGCCCGGTCCTGCAATGCGGTTAAACTCCAGCCCCGCCCCCTGAAGTAAAGGCTGTCGGAGTTCACCTTCAACCCAGGAATTCCAGGAACTGTAAAAGGTGTTCGCCGGCGCATTGTTGGAATCGTAATTGTTGACAGCCCGTAAAGTCATGAGCGAACCCGTTGCAGCGCGCTTCGACAATTCAAGCTGATAGTCGTTCAGGTCCTGTCGAAATCCGGTGGCCCCGCCCGCGAAGAAGCTGTTGTTGTATATTCGGTCGTTGTTGTTGAAATTCGCCGTGGCAGCCAGTTGGGCATCGAAAGCACTCAATGCGGATTGCATCCCGAATCGCGGGTCTGCTTCCTGAATCTGCGACTGCAGTGTCGTCCGCATTGTTTCCGGTGTTCTGAGGATCATGCCACCAATGTCACGCATCACGTGAGAATGCTGCAGCGCGTCTCGGAGGACTTCATCCAGGCTGCGATCCACGTATGTCATCTCATTTGCGTAGACGACATCCGCCGTGATCGGTGCTGCCGTATGACTGGCTTCGTGGAATATCGGCGGAGCGGGATTGTCGATCTGAGACGTGACGCGATCCACGTCGGAAGTGTCATTTCCGACAGTTTTCTGCCAGGTCCGAGGCGTCGTCACGCAACCCATGGTTGTCACAGACAATGCCAGTGCGAACGTCGTGACGCGTCTGGGAATTCTGAGTGGGAGATTTTTGAAACAATCGTTCAAGAATCTTCTGCAGGCAGTCTGAGGCATATTCGTAGATCCATCTACCGGCATTGAAAATGTCGCATCGTTATCCTGAATGCTTGATTGACAGTCAGCGCGCGGCGCAGACTACCCCTCGCACATTTCATCGGCCGGTCGTGTGGGACATATCAATAAATATGCACACGGAACATGTTTCCTGATTCGCCTGAATATCGAATGCATGGATGAGGCAGTTTCTGTTGCGTTCACTGGCGAGACCTGCCGGTTTGCGTTGATAGCTGTCACATTTTTCCGGCAGAAATTGCGCTGCAGCCGGACCACTGTCAACATATTAATTAGTTCCTGCTACCATGTGGATTCAAAACGAAGCTGCTTAAGGATGCCGCGAACTCCACGGAGATAATGGTGAGCAATCATCGACAGTTGACAGACACGCGTGATACGGCGACGCTGCTCGCTGCAGCGGAACAGTTACGTCTGGCATGCGGAAACAGTTTTGAATCGTGTTTGCTGGACGAGGTATGTTCGGGCTTATGCGCTGAGTTCGTTCACGTCTGGGAACTCAGTGCCAATGGCGAGCCGCAGTTGCTCTGGAAACGCGGGCAGGCGGAGGCCGATCCTGACCGAGCAACACGGGCTGTTCGCGGACAGGTGGTCCGCAGCGAATCACGGCGGGACTCCACGTCCGCCCCGGCGACATCAATTTATCTGACAAAGTGTGATGTGGCCGAAGGAGTGAGTCTTGTTCTGGAATTAGCCATACCCGACGCCTTTGCCGACCAACAACAGATCCTCGAACTTGTGGAAGTGCTGGCCGATCTCCATCGAAGAAACCTTGTTTCACGGTTGGTACAGCACTCACGACGCGAGAACGATCTCCAGCAAATTCTGACCCTCCTGCATGCGGACCTTGACCCGATTCGTGTGGCCACCAGTCTGGCAAGTGATGCGGTTGAGCTTCTCAATTGCCGAAGAATCTCAGTGGCGCGCCATATTTCGCGGGGACGTTGGGAGCTAATGACGGCGACCGCGGTGGTTCATCCCGATCCTCGGTCGGATGCCAGTCGTGAGATCTGCGCCCTGATCGAAGAGGCCTGTCGCGGCAAAAGTGACGATCGACATCTTCCCAATCACGCACAAACTCGGGCATATTCCGTGCGTCCGTTGTCTGTCTCAAATCTCTGGCAGGATGCCGACTGGGCCGCCGTGTTTGAATGGGCTGAGGACGTTAAGGACGTGAACCGACCCCATCCACATCTGGCAGAAATCTGCGAGCACGCGGCGCTGGCTTTTCAAAACTGCAGGGTATATTCAAATGCCGGAATTTCAGCTGCTTTTCGTCGTCTGCCGCAGGCCATTCGCCGTGGTCGACTGTTGGCAGTGGGAGGTATTATCGCAACGCTCGCTGCCGCACTTGCATTTGCAAGACTGGATTTACAAATCGAGGTCATGGGCCGGCTGGTTCCCTCTGAACGCATTTTTGTGTTCGCGCCTGAAGATGGTGTGATTACCGACGTCTTCGTCGAAGATGGCACGTCGGTCGCCTTGAATGGTCCCCTCTGTGCGATGCGGAATGACGATCTGGAAATTCAGCTCGAGGCGATTGAAGGCGAGCTCGCCGCGACTCAGGCACGACTTGCCGCACT
>JAGQQS010000040.1 GCA_020426105.1 Planctomycetaceae bacterium | reverse complement strand
AAAGAAATCGTGGCCGAATACAGCGAATCAACGGCAGCGACAGAAGCCACATCTCTGTTGAAGAAACTGCAAAAACATCGATAACAAATCCCGAATCGTCAGGTTATTGATTGTCATGAAATCGAGTGCGAGGTTATCGAAGGACAATTTCACACGGATGTGCTCTCAGTTGTGCGATTCATCAGAAAAAAACGAGAACGGATCGACGGGACACAATCAGGACGGTCCCAGGCAAAATTCGGGTAGTTCGTTGATGTCGTGGTAGCCGATCCTTTGGATCTCATCCCCGTGATCGGACATCAGACGACGCAGTTCGTTGAGAGTTGATCGTCGGCATTGGTCATTGTCTGCTCGTTGAGCGGCGAGTGCTGAGACAGGATGGTTCTCGTCCGTCAGTTCCGCTCGCAGGTAATAAGCGTCGCCAACATGAAGTAGCCAGCCGTCTCCCTGTTGCACGGCCACCCCACAATGTCCGAGTGTGTGGCCGAACAGCGGAATCAACAGGACTTCCGAAGAGAAACCCAGAGATACAGGACGGGCTTCCAGTCCGAACCATCGTCGTTGAACTGGCTCGTATGTCTGCCACCGAGGATTGTGCTGGAACTGGCGAGGAATGTACCGCCAATGCCCTGACAAGGCGTGGGACAACTCTTCCCTCGCGACATGAATTTGAGCATTCGGAAAATCTGCCAATCCACCCGCATGATCAGGATCGCAATGCGTCATCACGATGTGGCGAACATCGTCCGCTGAGAATCCAAGGTTTTCAATTCTACGTACGGCGGTGTCGAATTCATTGAACTGAAACCCTGCCATGTCGATCAGTTGTTGCCCTAAGCGTCCAACGGGATCCTGAACATCAAGCAAGCCTATTCCGGAATCAATCAATGCCAATCCCGCTTCGTCTTCCAGAAGCAGGCAGTGGCAGACAACGGTTGGGAAGTTTGGAACCAGCAGTGTTCCACAGTTGATGTGGTGGATTGAAGTCATTTCAGTGCCGAAAAGTAAAAGACCTTGATATTTATCAAGGCGAATTGATTTCCTGAAATTTCACCCGATTGACCACGCAGTTCAACTCGCCTCCTGACGAGCCATCAGAATCAACATCGTATCAGGTAGCTTCTCAACTCCGTATCGTCTCATCATGTTAACGATCTGCGCCGTCGTGTATTGAGCGTGCGTGCAAACGTGCAGGAGGATGTCGCTCCGACGGGTTCCAAAACGATTTCCAACCAATACGCTGGCGCTTTTCTTGTAGACGACGTCTTCGAGCGAATCAGGCTTCAAGTCTAACAGATAAATCGTTTCGATCGTCTGGTGCTGATCTTATCAAATGGTCAAATCCAGTAACACAGTTACCAAGGCGCAGCTAACTCCTGACTTGACACTTAGGCATTGACCTAAGTGAATTTCGCAATACAATTCAGTTGTTGGATCAAACCGCCGATTATCTGGAAGGGCATTGAGATGGTTCAGTCAGCCGTAGCCGACGACGTTTTCCAGGCATTATCTGACTCCACACGTCGCAAGGTATTGGAACGTCTGTCGCAGGGGCCTGCGACGGTCAGTGAATTGGCGGAACCGTTTGACATGAAGCTTCCGTCATTCGTTCAGCACCTGTCGGTTTTGGAAAAGAGCCGTTTGGTAAAGTCCTGGAAGAAGGGCAGAGTGCGAACATTCGAGATCTCTCCACAACGTCTCAAAGTGGCTGAAGACTGGTTGTCAAAACAGCGTCAGTTGTGGGAGTGTCGGCTGGATCGGCTCGATGAATACCTGAAGAAACTCCATGAAAAGGAAAATAAATCGTGAGTGCTAAGGCGATTGTCGATCCGAAGCTGGACCTCGTACTTGAAAGAACAGTAGACGTTCCTCGACACCTTGTCTGGGAAGCGTGGACGAAACCTGAGCACTTGAAGGAATGGTATTGTCCAAAGCCATTCTCCGTATCGAAGTGCGAAATTGACCTTCGTCCCGGAGGAATGTTTCACACGACGATTCAATCGCCAGAAGGTCAGGAGTTTCCATACACAGGTTGTTATCTGGAAATATTGCCTGAGCAACGCCTCGTGTGGACGCTGGCATTGTTGCCCGGCTTTCGTCCCGCGCCTCGGCACGAATTCGCTACGTTTACTGTAATCCTCACACTGGAGTCGGTTGGATCCGACACAAAGTACGTGGCTACCGTGATGCACATAGATGAGTCATCTCGAGTCAAGCACGAAGACATGGGATTCTTTGAGGGCTGGGGCATTGCACTGGATCAGCTTGTCGCTCATGTTAAAACAATTCAACAGTCATAATCTCTGCAAGGAATTAACCGATGGCCAATCAATCCAACTCACTCGACACATGGGCACTTGACCGAGAAATTGTACTGTCACGTGTCATTAACGCACCACGCACGAAAGTGTTCGGCTTCGGTGCCGTCGAGTTTGGCTATCAGACACTGGACAAGTTGGCAATGCACGTTCAGGGACAATAAGACATGGAGATTATCAGCCTTCGAAATATCGGGCTATTGACGAATCGTCTTGCTGCATCGGCGACACTTTTCGTATAGGAGATTGTCTACCCAAATCAGCACGAACAAATACAGTCGCCGTGATCGCAGTGCGGCCAAACTCGCCCCGGCAGTAATGCCAATCAAAAAGAGTAACAGTCTGGCGTGAACCAAAACGAAATTTGCCATTGGACCAATGTCTATTCCTAAACCCCAACAGATCGCCTCAAACCGTGGCAAAATGATGGATACGCTGCCGATCAGGCAGATCCATAGTCCAGCACTGGCGACGCCTTCCGCAATCGACTGGGGAAAAATGCGGCCTGCTTTGTCTGGTTTCGGTGGCAGTACTGTTGAATGTTCGTATGGATTCATCGCAGTTTATCGTGTTTGTCATTGCTGAGTTTACGACTCTCTCACCGCGTTTTCGGTTCTTTGAACAGCCGCCAGTTGTTCGTCAGATAGGTCTGTCAGTTTGTTGAGGGTTCGGTCACTGGTCTTTCTTCGCTTTGTACAAGTCGATCTCCGCCTTGATGCGTGCGGCTGTGGCGGTGAGCAGGTCTACAGGTCCGGCTCCTTCTCTACCGCCACCACTATTCACCATCCCGCTCAAGTTTCTCTCTACTTCAGTCTGAACTTCCAGCATCTTTTCAAAGATCGCAATTCGTTCTTGCTGACTTCTCGCCAACTCAAGTTCCGCTTCGAGAAGTGGAATTCTTGCGTTCAACACTTCATTGGCTGTAGTAAGTCCGGATTTGAACTTTGAATCCAGAATCACCTCAACTCGTTTTAAAGTGTCTCGTCGGCTCTCCTGTAATACTCTGAGTTCCTTGTCTTCAGACTCCTGCGTGACAGCCAGACTTTCGTCGCTGCAATACATCAACCCGACAATCGACGCCAGTACAAGAGCAAGAATCGTCGTCTTCATCATTACGCTCCAGTTGGTAAAGTGATAACACCCTCAGTCTCAGATCGTTCGTCACTATAGCGTGATCATAGCAATGGCCGTGCTTGACTCCATCAACGAACGAATAGTCAGCTCAATTGAGGAAATGCTGTCGTCGTTCAACTACTGTTTTAGCCCTTCAAAATGCAGTG
This sequence comes from Planctomycetaceae bacterium, assembly GCA_020426105.1. GTDB lineage: Bacteria > Planctomycetota > Planctomycetia > Planctomycetales > Planctomycetaceae > SXXK01. Next base: position 2,544 of record JAGQQS010000040.1, on the reverse strand, counting down.
GCAGTACGGCGATGCAGTTGTGGTCCCACGTTGCCGCTCTTGCTGCCCCAAAGAACAGCAATGTATCGCCATTGGCCGTTTTATCTTCCAGCACCACGCCAATTCGATTCCATTGTTTACCATCGGTGGATTCGGCGTAGCTGATCCGATCATGTCCGTCTTTGCCCTGACCTCCATACCACATCGTCCACTTGCCGCCGTCGATCAGAACACTTGGAGCGTAAATGTTTCCTTCCCCGTGGGGTGCGATTTCATTCTCGCCAGTGCCCGTCAGCAGGATGTGGGGAATGTCGTCTGTTGCGGAAACAGGAACGGACAAAATGAATGCGAGGAGTAGGAACATTTGTCGAATCACTGGTTTGGCTGTTTCTGTAATTGCGAGGAGTTTGCCATTCGCAACTACCGCCGATCTCAATACGAATTTCCGTTTCCACAGGTTACGGAGTAAACCACGCATCGTCATTAATCGCTTTGAGACATTCATGGATTGTTTGAGCAGCGTACAACTTGACCCATTGGTCATTGTGACGAAGGAAAGAAAGCGAAAATCTTCCAGCACCGAGATATTCCATCCTCGCAAAATTCGATTCGAACGAAGGCGTCAACGCATTTGGTCCGGGGCACGTGTAGGTCGCAAAGGAATAGAAATACTTTCTGTACCACTTCGTTCCGATATCCGAAATGTAGTTGAACTCGATTTCTGGTTTCTGCGGCACAACGTGCTTTGGCTTCAGCACGACCTCAATCAGATTTGTAGCCTTCGTTTCCAGATCCGACTTGATTGCATCAGGAACGGCTGTCTTTGAGATCTTCGCCGGTTTGGGTATCAACGCTTTTAGCTGTTTTGCCATCACCATCACTCCTTTTGGTTGTTGCCATAGACTCCTGAGCAAAGAACTAGATCTCTGCATGATTGTGGCAGTTGATTTCAGGTTCCTCTAACGACATTGCCAAGTAGCATACAACAGACGGATGCTTGATTCGGAAAGTCAAACGGTTGTTCATAGCTGAGGTGATCCTGCTCTTCCTAACTGGAATAAGACCGACAATCTTGTTTGTATCATTGAGCATTCCCTAGCCTCTTTCTACATGCCTCCGAGCAATACTTGACTTGCTCCCAGACTTTTTTCCATTTCTTGCGCCAGGCGAAAGGGCGGTTGCAGACCGAGCATATCTTCGTTGGCAGATTTGGTTTCTTGTGAGCCATCTTACTTCAACAGCGTCAGCAACATAACCACCGGCGTCTGAGCCTTGATACTGTGCGGAGTCTTTGCAGCCATCTGAATCCATGTACCCGGCTTCCCTGCGACTGATTCATCGCCGACAGTCAGTTCTGCTTCGCCCTTGATGATCTGAATCATGGCCGGAATCGGTGCGACATGTCCAGCCAGCCCACTTCCGACAGCAAATCCAAACAATACAACTTTTGTATTGGCGTCATCCACCAGCACTTTGGTCTGCTTGCCGGTTTCAGGTGGCTGGAGTTCGTCGATGAGTTGGCGAATTTGGTGTTGGCTCATTCTTGTTTCCTCAATATTGCCGCCAGTTCAAAGGGGTAGTCGGTCAGTATACCGTCGATCCCAACATTCACAGCGTGTTGCCAGTTCTCAGGAACATTACCACTGACTGTTGTTCCGGCAATGAACGCTCGCTTCCCTTCACTTCGAACAGCTTCCATCTGTCCTTTTGGTGGCAGATAGCGGAAGTAAACCCAATCGGCATTCGCTGCGGCGAGGGCCTTTGGGAATTCTTCCGTATTGTTGGCGACAGCGGCAGTGTGAGCGTTCTTCGATGCGATCCTGAGTTGATTCCTCACCTTCGGTTCCGAGATGGTTCTGCCAATGAACAGCAGATTGTGCAGCACTTTGTGGTTTTCAGCCAGTCTCACGACTTCTTGTTCGACGCCTTCGGACTTTAGATCGACGGCAATCAGAACATCGTGCTGTTGGTATTCAGCGACCAGTTCAAGAACTTCGTCAATGGTCGGAACTTTCTCCCCGGAAAATTTGGGATGGAACCAACTGCCAGCATCAAGGCGGCGGATTTCTTCTAGCGTCAAATCAACGACCTTGCCGGTGCCGTTGGTGGTTCGGTCAAAGGTGTCATCATGAATGCAGACCAAATGCCCGTCTTTTGTGTTCTCAACGTCGAATTCAAATCCGAGGCGCAGTTCAAGACAGGCTCGGAAGTTGGCGAGTGTGTTTTCGGGTGCATGATGCAGCAGGCCACGGTGAGCGACAATTTGAGGCGGTTCTGCGGCGAATAGTTGAACAGCAAGAAGACAAATGGCTGAGATTGCTATGCCGATTTTCATGTTCACTTTCACTTCCCCTGCAGCGTCCTGACGAAATACATTGCCTGATCTGTCCACTGATTCAACTGGTGATCGCTGTCGATGCCATCAGGCTCCACCATCACCCAGCCCTTCATCGGCTTGCCTGTAACGTCAAACTCCTTGACGTGTACTTCCCGCAATGCAGCCTCATAAGCATCTTTGCCCACGCGAGCGATCAGCGATTCCTTCCAGACTCCAACCAACAGATT
>JAGQQS010000676.1 GCA_020426105.1 Planctomycetaceae bacterium | reverse complement strand
ACGTCAACCGTCGCCACCCGGTTTCGCAATTCGTTATGTCACCAGATGCGTTGACCTGAGGTCATGACGAATGGCAACCCATTTCTCGCGACTGTTCTGGGGGCTGGTGCTCGTCATTCTCGGATTCTCAATCAATGGCTTTGATTTGCTTGCAGATGGCGTTGGATACTTAATTGTCGCTGCCAGCTGTCGTGGTCTCGCGCCGTTGTCGACGAAGTTTGCAATTGCTCGAACGCTTTGTTTTGTACTGGGTGTGCTTTGGTTACTCGGTTTCGCCGTTCATGGTGATCTCGCCATCCTATACGGACTGGTTACGATGGCCGTGAACTGTGCGATGATTTGGCAGCTACTCGGCGGTATTGGAGAATTTGCAATTTCAAGACAACGTCAGGACTTGGCTGATCGGGCAAGCAATCGCCGTGTCGCTTACGTCGCGATTATGGTTGGCACATCATTGCTGGCGTTCACCATGCAGGGTTCGAGCAACGCGGGCTCGCTAGCGATTATTCTTGTCGTTGCCATGCTGATTTTGATTGTGATGGTCTTACACTTGATACACCGCGTTAGAGTTGAACTTGCGACGTAGCGTGGAATCCAACAAAGTGACATAACATTAATTGGTTTAGGTTTGGAAGACGACGCATTCGATTGACGATTCCAGTGGCATCCCTCTAAACGTTTCGTGCAGCCCGTCTGATTTCTTTCCGCCGCGTGACCAGTCTGACGTGATCCGCGCCACCTCAGTCAATCCCGGGATACAAGCCTCTTTCTAAATTATCGATCGTCGGCCCAAGTCCTGGCAGAATCCACGATGTCGCTTTTACTGTCGATCGCAGCTGACTATGATCGCGACTGAACGGCCCGCACAGTCAAATTAGTTGAGATTCCATCCATGAAAATATGCGCCCGATATCTTACGCTTTTCGTGTGTCTGCTCGGAAATTGCGCGGGTTTCCGCGACAGAGGACAGCTTATTGCCGCTGGCAGGGAATCATTGGCAGAATCAACCGCGCCACCTGAAGTCACGCCAGCGGAGTCTGGTGAATACACACAACAGGTTCACGTCGGCCACAGCCTCGCCCAGGGATTACCATCGGTTCAGATCAACAGCATTGCCATCGCAGGAGATGCTGTTTTCGCAGCAACTCAGTCCGGCCTGGCGTGCTTTCGTGATGGTGCCTGGAATGTTGTCGCAAAAATAACTTCGCCGATTAGCCGTTTAACGTCTGGCAGAGGCCGAATCTGGTATGTGGAAGGCAGCTCTGTTTATTCCCACACACAGGACGCGGCGGTAAAGCTCGAATTTCACGTTCCGGCATCGCTGTCTGTTCACTGCCTGCTGGTGACTGATGATAACGTCTTCGTCGGCACCAATGCCGGACTCTATGAGTTGGCCAGCGGTCAATTGCAGCCGGTGGGGGCAGTGAATCAGGAGCTGACCGATGGACCGGCAATTCGACAACTTGCCGGACATGGATTGGAGATCGCCGTAGCGGCTGCAGGCGGTTTAGTCACACTGGATACGAAAAGCGACACAGCCAGGTTATTGGCTCCGCGAGCTTCGCAGGTCGGCTGGGCCCTTCAGGATGTACGCGGTGTTGCTTACACCCCGTCGGGTGCCCTGTGGTTTGCATCACCGCAGGGCGTGGGAAAACGTTCGCATGACGGATGGCAACTTTATACGGGTTATGAAGGATTGCCATGGAATGATTTTACGTGCATGGCTGCAGGCGCTTCCGGTGAAGTCTGGTTCGGGACGAAGCTGGGTGCCATTCGATTTGCAGGCGACACTTGGGAATACCGCCAGGGCAAACGCTGGTTGCTCGACGATCATGTGAACGCAATCGCCGTGTCAGACAAGGGAGATGCATGGTTTGCAACGCCTGCCGGTGTGTCCTGCATTGAGGCACGCACGATGACATTGCAACGCAAAGCGGCGATGTTCAACGAGGATATTGATCGCTTTCATAAGCGAACCGAGTACGGATATGTGGATGCAGTTTCACTCAAGCAACCGGGCGACCTGACTGAGTGGACGCAGCATGACAGCGACAACGACGGACTGTGGACAAGTATGTACGGTGCCGCTCAGTGCTTTGAGTACGCCGTCACGCATTCAGCAGCCTCAAAGAAGCGTGCCGACGCCGCGTTTCGGGCGGTTGCATTTCTGAGCGAGGTACCTCAAGGCGGAAAAGAATCGCCTCCACACGGATTTCCGGCACGCACAATCCTGCCGGTTTCCGGGCGGAACCCAAATCTCCATGACAATCCTGACCACGACCGTCGGCGACAGATGTTTGATCCACTCTGGAAAGTGATTACTCCACGCTGGCCGGTCAGTGCTGATGGCCAGTGGTACTGGAAGACGGATACCAGTTCCGATGAGCTGGACGGTCACTATTTCTTCTATGCTGTTTACTATGATCTGGTCGCAGAAACGGATCAGGAAAAGGAACGTGTGCGGGAAGTTGTGGATCGGATCACAACACATCTGCTCGAGCACAATTACGCGCTGATCGATCATGACGGTCTGCCAACGCGCTGGGGGCAGTTCGCGCCGGACGTTCTTAACACCGATCATCTGACAGACTGCCGTGGATTGAATTCGGTGAGCATTCTTTCTTACCTCAAAGCTGCGCAGCACATCACGGGTAATGAAAAGTATGACGTCGCATACAGGAAGCTGTTACATGAACACAACTATTTCACAAACGTCCTGGTACCGAAGAACCAGAACGGCCCCGGATCAGGCAATCAGTCTGATGATGAAATGGCATTTATGTGCTACTACAACCTGTTTTCCTATGAACACGATCCGGCTCTCCGGAAGCAGTACATGCGATCAATGGCCAGATATTTTGCCCAGGAACAGTCTGAGATCTGTCCGTTGTTCAATTTCATCTTCGCGGAGTTCTACGAACCGCTGCGGCATTACTGGCCAGCCGTGCCGCAGGAAATCATTGTCGATGCCTTTGACACCCTGCAGCGGTTTCCTGTTGATCGGGTGCGCTGGGGGCATAAGAACAGCCACCGGCTGGATATAATTCCCCTGGGAAAGCATGTGGTCGAATCTGAAGGCAAGGGATACCGCCGGAACGGCAAAGTGCTGCCGATTGATGAACGATTCGTGAATCACTGGAATCACGACCCATGGCGGCTGGATGAAGGCGGAGGCGGCACAGAAATGGCTGACGGTGTGGCATTCCTGCTGCCGTACTGGATGGGTGTGTATCACGGATTTGTAAAGGAAATGTCGTCACCAGCAGCGCAGTAAAGATTCATCGGGTTCCCAACCGTCAGTTTATCCAGAAAGAAATCGAGTATGTTCCGCTTGCGTGTGTTTTCAATGGTGGTGATCTGCGTCATCGCACTGGATTTATTCTGGCCGATGCCTGTCAAGGCTCAGGAAACTTTGAACGCGGACCTTAAGTCCGCGCTGCTCCTGCACGTGCCTTTTGACGGAACATTTGATGCCCGCATTGCGACAGGCAGCGGCAAGATTTTTACGGCGGAATCTGCGGATCGCAAACAGGTGAAGGAAGGAAATCACCGCAAAGAAGTTGCGATCGCTCCCGGAAAGGGCAAATTTGGTGATGCGCTGAGATTTGCGGACACGAGCGACGAAGTTATCTTCTACGATGGCTCAAACATGGGATTTCGTACAGAAGACTGGTCCGGTACCGTTTCATTCTGGCTGAAACTGGATCCGGATAAAGACCTGAAGCCAGGTTTCTGCGATCCGATTCAGATTACCCAGAAGGGATGGAACGACGCCGCTTTTTTTGTCGATTTTGACCGTGACCTGCCAAGGGATTTTCGCCTCGGTGTGTTTGCGGATTATAAGTTCTGGAATCCAACGGACATCGAATGGGAAAAACTGCCTGTCGCTGACCGCCCCATGGTTGTCGTCAAAAAGCCACCGTTTTCCAGCGAGTCGTGGACGCATGTGGCTTTCACGTTCGAAAACGTGAACACTTCGGGCGGAAATTCTGCTGCCTCAAAATCAACCCTGTACCTCAATGGTAAACCCGCAGGCAGTCTCGTGAAACCGATGCAGTTCCATTGGGATCCGGAACGTTCTTCAATCATGCTCGGACTGCTGTACATCGGCGATTTTGATGATCTTACTGTCTTCTCGAGGGCGCTGACACCCGCGGAGATGCTGCATCTGTATCGACTCCCCGGAGGCGGCTCAGAACTCTGATGCTGACGTCAACGCATGTTGATGGAATCTCCATGGACACTTGTGACAAAAGTAGCCATCACTCTC
>JAGQQS010000675.1 GCA_020426105.1 Planctomycetaceae bacterium | reverse complement strand
AAAATTTTCCGCTTCAGACTTGAACTCAGGTCGCAACGGAAGCGACACGGCGATCAATCGCACGCCAGTGCGTTTGATGGCCGGAGCGAACTCTCTGATTCGACGCATCAGCGGATCACCATTGACGCCATGACTGGCGTTGAAGAAGACCAGCACGATGCGATGACGATGCAGATAACCTTCCAGTTGCGCGGGGCGACCGTTCTGATCGATCAACTGAAAGGCCGGTGCAGGACGTTCGTCCACAAAATCAGCAGAGATTCCTGCGACGTCCCTGGGTGTCAGGATTCTCCATGCCGTGACGACAACAACCACCAGCAACAGACTGACAAAGAAAGTCTCGCGAGGTTTCATGGTTTCTTCCTGCGGAGTTTCATGAACGATTCCTCATTCGCTTTGATAGGAATAGGTGATGCAATCTGGAAGAATACTCTGACGAGCATACCCTTTGTTTTAGACATCTTCAGGAAATTGCCAAATTCTGAGGATCGTAGGGACCGTAGAATTCTGAGTGAGGAAATGGATACGTGCAAGTTAATTCAGACGATCTTATGCTGGTCACCGGGGCGACGGGGCTGGTCGGCAGTCATGTGGTGGAACGGGCGGTTCAGGACGGCTGGCGTGTCCGAGCGCTCATACGCTCCGGCTCGAAAACAGACTTTCTGCGTTCAATGCCGATTGAACTCCATGAAGGAGATCTGGATCAACCGGAATCACTGCAGTCAGCATGTCGTGGAGTCACAATTTTAGTTCATTGTGCCGCAAAAGTCGGCGACTGGGGACAGACGGAAGAATACCGTCGCGTGAATGTGGACGGCACCCGGGCACTCCTTGATGCCGCGATTGCGAGTGGAACCCTGAAACGCTGGGTCCAAATCAGCTCCCTGGGAGTCTACGAAGCCAAAGACCACTACGGCACTGACGAGGCCACTGCTCCATGTACAACCGGGATTGATGGATACACATTAACGAAGGTCGAATCGGAACTCCTGGTCTGCGACTACATCCGCACCAGGCAGCTTCCAGCCGTCGTGCTGCGGCCCGGCTTTATCTACGGTCTGCGTGATCGCACGATTTTGCCGCGCCTGATTGATCGGCTGCGATCCGGAAAGTTTGCATTTCTGGGATCACCCGACAAACTGATGAATAACACCTGGGTCGGAAACCTGTGCGTCGCCATCTGGCTGGCGATACAACGCGACGACGTTGTCGGGGAAATCTTCAATATCCGAGATCCACGTGCCGTCACAAAACGCGAATTTATTAATACTATGTGCGATGTGGCAGGCGTCGCCAGACCCACAAAGGTCGTGCCGCTGCCCGTAGCGAAAATTCTCGCCAAAGTCATGGAGACTACAGCGAGATTGCTGGGAAGCAAAGAAGCACCACTGCTGAACAATGCACGGATTAAGTTCCTTGGACTGAATCTTGACTACAGTATTGACAAGGCAGTTCGCAAACTGGGCTACGAGCCATCGACGGATTTTCGCGATGCCATGGCACTTAGCACTGCGACAGCAGGCACAGAGTCTCATCCATCCGGAATCTGATTCAGCCCGCTGCTGCATTTGGTGTGCAGATCACGGTTGCCGTTTCGATCACGGCCGCTTGTTTTGGCTTGTCGTTGTGATCTGTAGGCAGGGCGCCAATCTTCATGACGACATCAAGGCTGGCGTCGTCTGCTGTTTTCCCGAATACGGTATACTGTCTGTCGAGTGACGGCTGCGCTCCGAGACAGATAAAAAACTGACTGCCCGCTGAATTCGGATCGCTTGTCCGCGCCATTGACAAAACCCCCGCGAGATGCGGTGTTTCGTTAAACTCGGCTTTGATCGTGTAGCCGGGACCGCCTGTACCTGTGCCCAGTGGACAACCACCCTGAATCATGAAACCGTTAATCACACGGTGAAATGTAACGCCGTTGTAATGACCAATCCGCGTGAGGCCGATCATGTTCGCACAATGTCCGGGAGCAGCATCCGGGAGCAGATTCAACAGGATCCTGCCGTGATTGGTCTGCAGCTCAATCTGATAATCGTTTTTGTCGAAGTCGATGTCTCTGATTGCGGCAGTGACTTCGGGTTGGCGATTCTTGCTCATGTCGTTTTCTGAGTCCTGTTGCTGATGGGTCTAAGTTTAAGTTCTGGCATGTGAACAGGAGTGTGGCGCAAAACTCTCAGTCTGGCAAACATGGAGATCCGGTTCAACGCAGAGAGAATTGTCGGAAAGTCATTGCCAAACGCAAGCGTGCGCCACACGAAAAGTCACAGTCGTCTGTGCAAAACACAAAAACTCAGTGTTTGTAGACTTTGTGCTGTGGGCGGCCGGACAAAATCTGTTCTTTGCCCCAGTTTGTGACCGCGCGGAACGCATCACTGCGAATAAACTCCTGGAATGCTGTTTCATCCGACCATTCGCTCGTAATCAGGTACGACGCATCGTCGCTGACATCTTTCCAAAGCGTCGAGCTTGTATGCCCGGGCGCTGCCTTCAGCGCGTCTATAACTCCGGCAAACTTCTCTTCAAAATCAGTCTGTTTACCTGGAAGTACGTGATAGTTCATGCCAACCGTAATCATTGCCACCGTTCCGTGTCTGAGGAGCTTGTGAATTTCACGTGGTTCTGCCACCGCGGTATTCTAGTCACCGCTGCCGCCGAGCACGAGCCACTGCAGCAAACCAGACCCACGAGTCGTCACCGGAAAATACCGGGACGAGTGCTGGAAACGGCAATGTCGAACTCTAATCCAGGCCCGCGTCGAGGTGTTCACGGACTCTGCCGATCAAGTCCTGGGGTGAAAATGGTTTTTTCAAAAACACGTCCATGGAATTCTGCATGTTGCCATGGAACTGTTCCACTTCGTTGTAGCCGCTGATATAAATGACTCGAAGGCCGGGGTTGTTCGCGCGTATTTTCTCTGCGACAAGGCGGCCGTCGATGCCGGGCATCACAACGTCGGTCAGTAGCAAATGAACAGGGATTCCTGAATGTTCGGCCAGAGCGACGGCTTCCTTGCCGTTGGTCGCTTCCAGAACGTGGTATCCCTGAATTTCGAGCACCGTGCGCGTGAATTTTCTGACGCCAGGTTCATCTTCAACCAGCAGAATTGTCTCGGAGCCCTGCCCCAGGCGGTGATGTTTGCTGGTTACTTCCTCGGTATGCGAAGCGTCCACAATGGGAAACAACAAGGAAAAAGTGGTGCCCTGGCCCGGAGCACTCGCGACGTGAATTGCGCCATCGTTTTGCTGAACAATGCCATGCACGACCGCAAGTCCCAGTCCGGACCCTTTCCCCGATTCCTTGGTCGTAAAAAACGGCTCGAAAACCCGAGTTCTGACTTCGTCCGACATGCCGCCACCTGTATCGGCAACGTCCAGCTGAACGTGCGACGCGTGCAACCCGGATCCATGTGGTGCCTGCGGATCAGGTACGCAAACGGCTCTGGTGGTAATAGTCAGAGAGCCACCTTCCGGCATCGCATCGCGACCGTTAACGACAAGATTCATCAGTACCTGCTCCAACTGATTTACGTCTGCTTTGATGGCGTAGCGTTCGGGGGCGAGATTGACAGTCAGGATGATGTGTTCTCCGATCAGTCGACGCAGTAGTTTTTCAGCCCTGGAAACGACGTCGTTCAGCTGAACAACCTTGCGTTGAGTATAAGATCGGCGACTAAACGCCAGAAGCTGCTCTGTGAGGGCTGCGGCTCGACGTCCGGCTTCACGAATTTCCATCACCGAAGCGACCCATTGATTCCTGCCAGAAGTTTCCGCCAACAGGATATCGCAATAACCATTGATCACGGTCAGCAGATTGTTGAAGTCATGCGCCACGCCACCAGCGAGTTGTCCAATGGCTTCCATCTTCTGCGACTGACGCAGCTGTTCTTCGATCTGCCTGTTAAATGTGTTGTCGATTGACATCGCGAGAGAATGAGGTTGCCCCTGCAGCTGAATAATCTCTACGGACATCAGCAATGTTAGTACGGCCCCGGACTTCGTACGAAATGCAATTTCCATGTCGCGCGCTGAATTCGCCCGCAGGAGTCGATCTACCATGGTCACACGGGCCTCAGGATCCACCCAGATATTCAATTCACCGGTTGTTTTTCCCAGCACTTCGTCCAGTTCAAACTCAAACAGCTGCAGGAAGGCGTCATTGACTTCAACCACTTTCCCTTCCGGATAAGTTGCCACAAGAATCGAAAACGAACTCGAATAGAACAATTTGGAAAATCGCTCTTCCGAACGCCGCAGAGCCGTTTCGACCCTGTCTCGGGCGACTTCGGCGCGTTTTCGTTCAGTCACATCGCGGGCAACCGCGGACGCGCCGGTCAGCTGGCCTTCAGCATCCCTGACAGCAGAAATCGACAATGCGATATCCAGTCGGCTGCCATCGCTTCTGCACGCGACTGTATCAAAGTGCTCCATCGGATTGCCATTGGCAACGCGAATCAGCACCTGCGAAATCTGTTCTGCGCGATCCTCAACAATCAATCGCTCGATAGGGCAACCCAGAACATCCGCTTCCGCATAGCCAAAGATTTTTTCAGCGCCACGGTTCCAGCTGGTAATTTTCCCCGACACAGTAATCCCAAAAATTGCATCGTCTGAGGATTCCACGATTGCGGCAAGCTGGGCAATTTTCTGTTCGCGTTGCCTGCGGCCGGTGATGTCTCGCGCGAATGCAAAATTCAATTCCTGATTGTTGATGTGCACATAGTTAGCATTCACTTCAACCGGAAAAATTCGTCCGTCTTTCGTGCGATGTCTCGTTTCCAGAGTGATCGAACCGCGGCTTCTGAGCTCTTCAAAGTGATCACCCCAGGATTCCGGTTGATACGGAGGCTCGACATCCAGATCAAAGATGGTCATCTCAGACATTTCATCAGGTGTGTAGCCGCGCTCGCTGCATGCTGCTGTATTCACATACAGAATTTTTCCCTGGCGGCTGATCCAGAATACTGAATCAGAAGCATGATCGATGCAAAACCGCATCATCTGCAGTGACTGTTCCGTTTGCCTGCGGAACGAAATATCGCGAAAGATCGCCTGAATGACCCTTTGACCGTTGATGGTCGTGACGGACGGAGAAATGGCCACGTCGACTCGACTGCCGTCCTTCCGCAGAACCTCAACCTCAATCGAAGTGCTCGAACTGGATTTCGTATGCTGGTGAAATAATTCCTGATATTTTGCGAACTGTTCACCGGGATGCAGAAACGTCTGGTGTTGACCGATGATTTCGCCACGCTGACGCCCCAGCAGCACTTCAGCGGCTCGATTACACTGCAGCAGCACACCGGTCTCGGCATCCGCCCAGAAGATTGCGTCCGCAGCGCCTTCGAATAGCAAGCGAAAACGCTCTTCGCTTTCCCGCAGGGACTGCTCGGCACGTTTCAGGTCTTCAATATCCGTACAGGTTCCATACCATGAGTCGATCTTTCCGGAGGTATCCCGCATCGGAAGCTGTCGGCAGATATGCCAACGGTACACACCATCAAATCGGCGAATTCGAAGTGCGATGTCGGTGGATATGCCGTCTCTCAGGCAGGTGTGCCACATCGCCAGCGTTGTCGGCAGATCGTCTGGATGAATGATCCGATCCCATCGCCAGCCGGTGAGTTGATCGGCGACAATTCCTGAATATTCCGA
>JAGQQS010000674.1 GCA_020426105.1 Planctomycetaceae bacterium | reverse complement strand
GCAACCGCGATCGTGCAAGCCGTCAGTGCGGACGCTACGGCATTCAGTCGAATCGACGGCTTCATTGCCAAATTCGTTCCAGACAGTTTAGGCATCGCTGGCTCGTTAAGAAATATTGGACTAATGATCGCAGGGGCCGATCCGACGGAGCCGGAGGTCGCGAATGTCGTGTGTGTCGGCATCGCAAACGCCGCAGCGGCTGCAATCGAAAAAGCACTCAAGAGTTCGGCCGGAATCGCGGACGTTAAGTCGGCCGGCACGATTGATCGAGACAAGCCTGTTTCACATACTGCGACGTTGGTCGTCATGAAAGACGGCAGTGAATATGTGTTCGACTGGCACGCCACGCTCAACGTAAACAACCCGCTGATGTCCACTGCTGCCGAATGGCGAAAGAATGGAAGTGGTGTTATGTTTACAAAATTTTCCGGGTGGTAAAGTCGCAAATCATTTGTATAAGGTCTGACGGGTTATCGCTTCCGGCTGCGGATCATGACGCCGTCAGCGTCTTGCCGGATCGTACCCTGTGGACTTGATAGCGCTTGCCAGCGTCTTCCGAGCGGACTCGATACTTGCGAGGCCCCTTTTTTTTGTCTCTTTACGAGCGAGATTGTTCTTCTTTACCATGTCGTCAACGATTTCATCGTTCAGATCAACCAATGCTGCGAGTGCCTCCCAATCCTTCGCTGCCTTTTCAAATTCTGCTTTAACGGCTCCTTCCTGGCTGCCGGCTTCCAGAACTTCATTCAAATCGAACGCAACTCCCAGCAACGCCAGTCCTTTGCCGACTTTCGCGACTTTCGCAGCCTTTAAATGTTCTTTATTTGCCGCCAGAATATCTCCCATTGCAGTGCTGTAGATTCCGAGCACTGTTGTTGCTTTACTGCTAAAACCCGCTGCGTCCGACGTCGATACGCCGAATTTGTCATCAAGAATGATCTGGCCGACGCCGATTGCTCCGGCCGCGAGCACTCCAATTGGGCCTGCGGGCAGGACAAGCGGACTGATCACGGCAAGCAACCCATTTATTTTCAGCTGATCAATTGACTCCCCGGTCCGCTTCTTTGCCTGCTGCAGTCGAGCTTCCACTTTCTGCAGAGTTTTGAGAGCAGCGTTCGCCTTCTCGCGGAGTTGAATAAACGCAATACGCAAAAAAGCATTGTTGACGCCAAAAGCGTGCAAATCTTCAAGCATCCAGTTCTCAATGTTCAGCATCTCCAGTCCCGCGCATAGTACGCTGAAGATACCTTTGACTCGAGACTGTTTCAATGTGGCGATTGCAATCTGCTGGCGTGCTCCCAGTGTCGATATGTCGATCAGATCGGCAGTACAGTCGTCAAAGGCTTTCTGGACTAAGCTCAGGTCGGCCTCAAGCTGGGACTTCGTTGAAGCATGCCAGAATACAGAAAGGCGGTCCACATTCTGCATCGCACGGTCCTGCTGCTTCAGGAAGTCTTCCTCAACCGGCCTGAAAAAATTCTCGTACCATTTTGCTCCCATGACTTCATTAACGGACTCAGGACTCAAGCTGCTGATTTCGCCCATTTCATAAGCCCCTGATCAGAAATCTTGTGTGCGAACTGTCGCCAGGCGTATTGCGGATTCGATTTCTGGCCAGACAACGCCGACTGAAGCTACTCCTTCCGCATGCGGTTGTCAACAGCACCGAAGGACGGCGGACACGAGTGATTTTCCTGAATTCAGTGGCATGGTTTCTGTCCGGCTGCAGTCGATGCAGCCATGGATTATTTGACGCCCGCTTGACTCATGTGCGACCTTCCTGGCGGACAAACTGCAAAACGCGACTGCCCCCGAGATCCGGCATTTTTTGGTTCACAACGCGGCTTTAAATGCGACCGGGAAATCGGTTCATTTCAATTGATGCTGATACGTTGAACTGCTAAACGTTCGGCTGTCGTCTATTGTCAGTGAACTTACTCCTGCGGCAACCTGAATAGAGATCGCTGAACCATGACTTCGGATACCCCTGATCCAGTGCCGGATAAGGCAATGCTGCAGGAGACTCAGCTTGGTCGGTTTACCCCTGAGCATGGTGCCTCTGCTAATGTTCCGCAAACGACAAACAGTGCGGCCGATCACTACCTGCAACTCACTTGCCATGGGCTGTGTACGGTTCTTTCGCGCGTCGGTAAAGGCGGAATGGGCGTGGTCTACAAGGGGCGGCATCTGAAACTGGATGTGGACGTCGCGATCAAGTTTCTGCACCCTCATCTCACGCAGGAAGCGGGTGTCGCCGACCGATTTCTGCGTGAGGCCCGACTTGCGGCCCGAATTGACTCACCGGCAATCGTGCGCGTGTACGATTGCGGCGAAGTCGATGGACTGTTCTACATTGTGATGGACTATATTGACGGGCAGACGCTGGAGGCACACCTTCGTGAACGCGGCACTGTCCCGGTAAGTCGCGCTTTGCAGATCGTGGAGTCCGTCGCCCGCGCGCTTCGGGATGCTCTTCACCAGATCAAACTCATCCATCGGGACGTGAAGCCCGCGAACATTCTGCTGACCCACAGCGGCCAGGTGAAGCTGGCTGACCTTGGTCTCGCCAAGGTCGTTGATGAGTCGGCACTGGCGATGACCAGCAGTGGCCTGCCGCTGGGAACGCCGCGCTACATGTCACCGGAGCATTATACCGATCCCAGTCATCTCGATCACCGCGCCGATATCTTCTCGCTTGGCGCTACTCTGTACGAATTACTGGCGGGGAAGCCAGCCTTCGCCGCGGAATCGTTTTTTACGCTCGCAAAGCAAATTCAGGAGGAATCACCGGCGCCGCTTCCGCCTCATGTACCCGCGATGGTCCGGGATATCGTGGCACGCATGCTGGCGAAGCAGCGAGAACATCGGTATCAGGCCTACGACGAACTGATTGACGACCTGAATGCCGGCCAGCATGTGCTGGGAGACACTCCCGATCGCGCGACCGACATGAGTGTGTCGGTATCTTCGGCGACGATGATCCCGCAGATCACGCTTTCAGCCGGCTTTGTCAGTCGCCCGGCTTCTCCAACAGAGAATCGTGCGCTGCTTGTCGTCGATGTGCAGAATGATTTCTGCCCGGGCGGCGCTCTGGGCGTCAACGACGGGGACGCGATTATCCCCGTGGTCAACGACCTCACACGGCGCTTCGCACATGTTATTCTTACTCAGGACTGGCATCCGCAGGATCATTTGTCATTCGCCTCGTCGCACCCCGGCAGTCGCCCGCTCGACTGTATCAGTCTTCCCTACGGCCATCAAATTCTGTGGCCGGATCATTGTGTCGAGGGAACTTTGGGGGCTGAATTCCATCCTCAGTTGAAGGCCGCTCACTGCGAGCTCATCATTCGCAAGGGGTTTCACCGTGAGATCGATTCGTACTCTGCTTTTTTTGAAAATGATCGGCAGACTCCCACCGGCCTCACGGGTTACCTCCGCGAACGCGGCCTGACGCGGCTTTACATTGTCGG
The DNA here is from genome assembly GCA_020426105.1 of Planctomycetaceae bacterium. Lineage (GTDB taxonomy): Bacteria > Planctomycetota > Planctomycetia > Planctomycetales > Planctomycetaceae > SXXK01. The sequence continues at coordinate 587 of JAGQQS010000674.1, read as the reverse complement.
CCTGGCAACCGATTTCTGCGTGGCCTATACGGCGCTGGATGCGCGCAAACTTGGTTTCGAGGTAACCGTAATCGAAGCCGGCTGTCGCGGCATTGATGTGAATGGCTCGGTCGCGACCGCCTGGGAACAAATGAAAGCGGCTGGCGTCATTCGAGCCTGAGCAATCAGCGTGGCACATCTGCCGCCGTGCCACGGCGGAGGATTGCTCTTCGGTTCGAACTCCACGCGGAAGAGTGGGGCTACGCGCTCAACTCGTTCCACGAGCAAGACGCAAGGTCGACAAACACCCATTCGCGGCACGGACCGGCACTGATCAGCAACCACCTTCCGTCGGCCTCGCGCCGGCGGAGGGACAACGGGCCGCTACAGAAACAAACGGGGTGACCGCTGCTCTCCGTCTGGTTCATCCGGGCGGAAGTGGCGATTGGAAAGGTTCGAGCAACACGGACCTTTCGAACGCTGGCTCCGCAGGAGCCAGGCAAACGAAGACCATCTGTGCTTCCTGTACAGACGCGGATCATTTCGGGAAGAATGCAGCGTCCCAAGACTCGAAAAACCTGGTTGACGACTGTTGCCGTGGTGTTGGG
>JAGQQS010000673.1 GCA_020426105.1 Planctomycetaceae bacterium | reverse complement strand
GAGTTGTATTCCGTGGATCGCCAGCATTCATGGATGGTTAGGTGAAACTCATACCCGCCGGTGGCAGTGGTACGAACATATCGAAGGGCATCTGGTCAAAAACGCGAAAGCCGTAATGGTCGGGTCTCGCTCCACTCAGAAAGAGGTTGAAGCGTTTGGAGCCACAAACGTACACGTTATTCACCATGGCATCGTCGTCCCGGAATCAACGAAGTGGCAGACGGAAGCTGTAAAACTACGTTCCGAAATAGGCGCCGGACCGGACACTTCGGTCATCGGTGTCGTCACCCGTATCCACCCGGGCAAAGGAGTCCGGTTATTGGTGTCTGCAATCATTGAACTGCTCCAGCGTGGACGCGATGTCATCGGCGTCATCGCAGGAGTTGGCCCCGAGCGCGAAGATATTATCCGCGAACTTGAGTCTGCCGGCCTGACTCACAAAGTACGCATGCCCGGATATGTCGAGGATGCGAACCCCTGGATGGCGGCGATGGACATTGTTGCATTGCCGACGCTCAAGGACAGCTTTCCCTTTTCTGTTATCGACGCTGTTGCCATGGGCAAACCCGTTGTCACAACCACAGTTGGCGATTTGCCTCTGGCTGTGATCGACGGCGAAAATGGCTTTTTGGTGCCGCCAGGCGAAGTCCAGCCTCTGGCCGCAGCGCTGGAACGGCTGGTACAGAACCGCGAGATGCGCTCGCAATTTGGCAAACGCGGCAGAAAGCTGATTCAGGATCAATTCTCGCCAGCGGCCATGACGGAGAAACTGGAAGCGATGTATCTGAGTGTGCTGGAAAAGTGACAGGACAGAATATGAATTCGTCAAACATCGAGTCGCCAGCGCCTGAGATTGAGCCGCGGCCGTTGGGCTGGTGGCGTCAGTTGATGTATGTGCTTGCAAACGGTTTTGTATTGTTCTTCTTTTCAGAAAGACTTTTCTGGACCGTGTTCGGAGCCGACGCGACTCTGTCGGATCTGATAATGACGTGGCTCGCATATTCGGCCGTAGCCTATCTTTTTCTTGGTGCCTGTTGGTGGCTTCGCGTTGGCGACTTTGCAGCAGTTTTTCTCGCCGGAGCATTGTTTGGCTGGCTTCTGGAAGGCGGCATCGCGCCGACGCTGTACGGTACCGAGCCGTCCTCACCGTTTCCTCTGAGCCTGATCTGGACCGCTGTCGCCTGGCATGCCACGCTTTCGGTCTGGCTCGGCTGGTATCGACTTGGCAGTGCCTTACGTGAAGGACGCAATCGGGAGGTCGTCGGCTTGAGTCTGTTCTTCGGTGTTTTTTGGGGAATGTGGGGCATGTTTCCATGGCAGGAAACCCCACCGGTTCAAACCACAGAGGATGTGTTCCTGTTTCATGCCGTTTCCATGACCTCGCTCCTCGGATGTGCCTACTGTCTGGCAAATCGCTTGCAGCGCAAACGACATTTCAAACCAGCACCCGCAGGCCTGCTGATCGCGGCGGCGGTCTGGGGCGTTTTCTGGTTGCAGATTGCAATAACGATCGGCTGGATGGTTCCGGTGATCCTGTGTTCGCTGTTGCTTCTGGTCATCATTCCGCTGTGGCGTTCTCGCCTTTCACGCATCACGCAACTCGCGCTGGCAGCGCACGGACTTCGCACGCCCTGGTTCAGCTATCTGCTGCTGATCATCCTGCCAGCCGTCGCAACAATGACCTACGTGCTCGGAGTGAATATCGGGATGACACAGTTTCCCGTCGCCTACGTAATGTTATGGCTGTCTACAGGTATTGGAATAGTCCTTCTTTCGTCGGCCTTTATCAAGGTCTGCAGAAGGTCCGTTACGCCACCATAAATCTCATGTTCAAGTGTTGTATCTGACCTTCGTTGCGGCCCTGCCGGTTGATGATACACGACCGGCATGAATCGCCTCTGCGCATTCAACTGCAGGAGAGGACTATCGCTTCCGGGTTTATCGCTGCCTCGGATCCGCGTCCACTTCGGTGTGGCTTCACGGTGGCTCGTTGAGTCACTCCGGCTGAAATTCCGAAGCGAGGGCACTGTCTGACCAGTGGCGCTGAACAGCGGGCCATCAACACCTACCCTTCTGGATGAACTTGAAGTTCTTCAACTACTGTCAGGGACTGACGATGACGAATGACGCCTTCAGCAAACTCACGGCCTGAATTCCGTTCCGGTTCCAGCCGATTTTCATGCACGTCGACCATAGTGCGAGAAAGGCCGAACAGCGTTCAGGAGCCAGTCGCGCAGCAGGAACAATCGCGCGTCCCAGCCAATGATGCGTGCTTGCGGTCCGTGATCGGCTATCCTGAGCATCAACGTCGCCAAATCGCTGTAGCGAGTCGACAGAAGACTGGCCCATTGCCGATCTTCGACCAATCTGCCCGGATAGACAACCGAGAACGAGCAACCCGAGTGAGCCAAAGCCATATCACGCAGAGCCGACTCGCCTAGTCGCTTCGCTCCGGAATAGAGGAAGCGATTGGGCGTTGAACTCCAGGCAAGTATTGATGATACGAAGATCAGACAAAGCGGGTTGTGCTGACGTGCGCTCAGGATTTGGCTTATCCCGGAAATCTCGCGCTCGAGGACAGTCGTGATCCGGTAAGATTCGTTCCGGCATTTCGTATTTACAGGTCCCAGTGCACAACAAAACATCACCACACGCTCTGTCTCGCACACTGGCCAGGTTTCTCCAAAGCGAATCACCAATGATTGGGGAAATATTTCACCCAGTGACTTTTTCTCGAGTTCATCGCGGGCGACAATTGTCACCCTGGCGTAGGTGTCGGGCTGCTTCAGTAACTGAGCAATCAGAGTTCGCGCCAGACGAGTTTTAGGACCTATAATGACCGGATGGACTACCACGTGTGATCTTTTCCTTGCACCGTTAAACGGGCGGTTAATCAAGACAAATCAAAGTCCATCGACACAGGGATGGTATCCGGGCGATTGTAATCATAGGGTTGGTCCGCGTAGGCGAGCAGGTAGGTCAATTCTGCTCCCGTATTCTGAATCCCGTGTGCAACGAAAGGCGGAACTTTGACGCGCACCATGTTGCCTTCGCCCATCGTGATGATCTGACGCTCGCCGGAAGCCAGGTCAACCAGCAGGAGTTTTGCCTGTCCGGAGACAACACAAAACCACTCGGTGCATTCACGATGATAATGCTGACCTTTAATAACTCCAGGTTCGGCGACCGTGACGTAGATCTCGCCGAAGGTGGCCTCAGCGGCGATCTGGTCGCGCATGAGTACCTTCAGCAACCAGCCTCTGTCGTCACAAAACTTGTCGAGCTGGACTACTTCAACTCCTGAAATCATCTGACAATCACTCCTCTGTCCCTGTGATCACGATACCAGGAGATCGTCCGTTCCAGTCCCTCGCGAAGACCAACGCGTGGGTACCACTGCAGCATTTCACGCGATTTAGTGTTATCGCAGAAAAATGCAAAAGATTCGCCGGACCGGTATTCCAACTCACCAAAATTCGGCTTTCCGCTCGAGCCGGTCAATTCATAAATCAGACTGACAACTTCGCGCAGCGTGTATGGCTCACCGCAGCCGATATTGATAATTTCACCCGGCACATTCGGGTTGAGCGCAGTCAGGAGGAAGCCATCCACGATATTTGACACGTAATTGAATTCGCGCGTCTGCACGCCTTCAGTCATCGGCAGATTTCGATTGTCCAGCGCGGCCATGATCGCCTGTGGAATCAACCGTTGCAGATTCTGATTCGGGCCGAAAGTCAGGAATGGCCGCACAGTCACGATCGGCAGTTTTGAAGTCTTGTGCAACATCTGACAGAAGAGCGTCGCTGCGGCTTTTGAGGCCGAGTAGGGAGACACGGGATTAAAGTTCTGCGCTTCGTGGAATGGTACGGGATTGTCTCCATACTCTTCACACGTGCCAGTGTTAACAAAGCGTTGATACTCGATTCCCTGTAAGGCGTTCAGTAAGTTTATCGTACCGTTGAGGTTGTTTTCGATCATCTCCTGTGACTTGCGCGAATCGCGGGAAACATCTACTGCGGCAGCCAGGTGAAACACAAAACGCGGTTGAATAGTCTGTACAGCACGCGTTATTGCCTGTTCATCGCGCAAGTCAGCCACGAAGGTATCAAGCTGTGGCAGGTCCGCAAGCCGATGAAGACTCGACGTGGCGCGGTGCATGATTGCCACCAGGGCTCCAGCGGACACCAGACGGTGCGTTAATTGAGCGCCGATAAACCCAGTGGCACCGGTCACAAGTACTCGGGCCCCTTTCAGTCCATCGATAAACTGATCTTCTGAGGTTATCAAGTTCGCAACATGCCTTCGTAAATCTGAAAGACTGAATCACCATTGTTGTGAGTCTGCTCGCACAGTTCGAGGTAACGACGATAGCCTTTTTCAGCCAGATCTCTGCAATCTTCAGGACGATTCAACAAACTCTGAATCGCTCTGAGCAAATCTTCAGGATCGTGGGGATCAAAGGTTCCGGCCTGTCCGGCTGATACTTCCAGCATGGGCTCTAAGTTTGAGCACAGCACGGGTGTTTTTGCGGACATCGCTTCGACGACAGGATAACCGAAGCCTTCGAACAAACTGGGAAACACGAACAATTTGGCGCTGCGGTACAACCCGGCAAGTTGCTCGACAGACAACCCATTCGGACAGGCATATACGCGATCACTAATATTCAATGTGGCCACCGCGCGCGCAAACTCGTCACGTTGTCGATCTGAATTCAAGTGCAGTCCGGCCAGCACGAGCGGCGGCAACTCAAGTCCGTGACGTCTGGCGTTTGCCAGGGCAGTCAAAAGCAGGCGGTGGTTTTTATGCGGCAGCCAGGAACCCACATAAAGCAGATATCCGGAGCTAAAAAGTGCAGGAAGCGCAAGCGGCTGGATGTCTGTCGTCGAAAAATCGCGCATTGGTTTGAGGTGCAGCGTATGAATGCGGCTTTGTTGAATTCCATATCGACGTTTGATTTGAGCAGCCACATGGTGCGTATCGGTAATCAGTCTGTCACTTTTCTTCAAAGAGTATGGTCCAAGCATTCGCAGTGCCAGCCACCGCAGAGTCCCCTGGCCGTGACGGATCATTTCCGGGATCTCAAGATAGCACAGATCGTGCACCGTCATAATAGTTCGACAAGCCTTCATGGACGGAGCCGTGTAGCCGGATGAATGAAGAATGTCGATACGATCCCTTTGCACGAATTTGGAAAGGCGGGTTTGTTCAAACCAAATACGCGCAACCGTCTGGTCCACATTGACATCGATTGGTATGACCTGAAAGGAGTCGCGGTAGGCATCGAACGCGGATGCATACTTGCTGGAGCTGTAAATAACCAACTCGTGCTCAGGGGGTTTGGCCGTCGCCAGATCTCGAAGCAATTCGTGAAGATATGTTTCCAGACCTCCGAGTCGCCCCGGAATCAGATGCAGGCCATTGATAGCTACTCTCATCACACATCACTCAGAATAAATCGGCGCTGAATCTCATTTGAGGATGTCCGATTGGTAGTTGAAAAACGTGAGATTTTATTCCGCACAGAGATATGCTTGCGCCGGGAACGAGTATTCTTTGTGCGTTGTCTTTTTCGCTTCGTGAATTTCCCGGGACGAATACCTGATCAGTCAGGCCTCCCTTAAGATCACCGTGAGTCTACCGGGCGTTGAGGCGTTTGTCACCCGGAATCCCGCCAGTCTGAAGAGAGAAAGTTTCAGGCGACAGGAAGATTCCGGCGTGAAAATCTTTCTGCAGCAAAATCTTTCTGCAGCAAAAATGCAAAATGCCCCCCGTC
>JAGQQS010000672.1 GCA_020426105.1 Planctomycetaceae bacterium | reverse complement strand
TGGTGTGGTCAATCATCTAAGAGAGCTGTTGCGTTTCGATTAGTTTTACGAAAGTGTGCCAACAATCTTCCGACATACTTTTCTCGCGTAGAATCTCCAGACAAAAATCTTTGACAGCGCGTTGTGTTTTGGGAGTATAGCAAAGAACCAACACGTGTTGAACTGCGCACCGCTATGGAACATTTCGCACCAGCTTTTGCTGCATCCATTTAAACTCTTGCGGCCTGAGCCCGGCGTTAACAGCCAGAATACAAAGCATTGTCCGCCCGAAGGTGGAGCTACGAACCGAAATCATTGCTTCGTTGTCTGGGCATATCAATCGCCGCCGAGTCTGAATACCATGCAGAAATGCCCTGCGATTTTTATGTCTCTTCGTGTTTTTCGTGGCCAGCAAAACTCAAGCTGCGCGTGGCAGGTTTTCCAGCCACAAGGACACACAAGAAGGCACAAAGGGGACGTTGTATTGCTTGACAGGGTGTCGAATTCGAATTGCAACCGTTTAATTCATCGCCCGTAAATCGCGCCCTTTGGCACAAATTTTGACCGAGTCCCGGAGCGACCAACGCAGTCGACTCAGCAAAGACTATCGTTCCGGAGAAATCAATGCCATTCGTTACTATGTTCGCTACAATCGCTCCGGATATTTCGCTTAGGAGCCATCCATGCCGCTACACGACTGGTCTCGGGTTGAATCCGGAGTTTTTCACGATTTCCACACTGTCTGGATTGCAGAAATCCGGAACCGGCTCAATGCAGGACTATTGCCCGAGAACTACTATGCGTTGGCTGAGCAGCATGCCGGAGAGTACATCGCTGACGTACTCGCGCTGCACGTCCCGCCGAGAGCGGACGAAGAGAGTCGCTTCGACGAATCGAATGACGAACCGGGCGGAGGAACAGCGCTCGCAGAAGCGCCGCCGAAAGTGGCTCAGCATGAAACGATTGAACTGGATATCGTCGAGATACAGCGATTCCTGTCGATTCGACATCTCAGTTCGCATCGAGTGGTCGCGTTGCTGCAGATTGTTTCGCCGGGAAATAAGAATAATCAGGCTCGCTATGATGCATACGTGCATAAGACTGTCGCTGCGGTTCGTCGCCGAGTGAACGTGTTACTCGTCGATGTGCATAAGACGGGCAAATTTGATCAGGATGGAATCAACGCCTGTATTCGAAATATTCTGTCACCACATTCGAAGCCAATTATCGACAAACCCCGTCATTCAACATTGGCCTCCTATTGTCCTGACCCGCCGCGATCGCTGGATATCTACCTTGAACATGTTGCTCCCGATATGCCGCTGCCCGACATGCCGATCTTTCTGAACCCGGACCGTTATGTCAACGTACCGCTTGAGGCCACGTATCTGGAAGCATGGAACGGGATGCCCGACTTCTGGAGGAACGTCGTGCTGGGAAAACCGCTACCATGAACCGTGCAGATTTCGATTCGGACTCTGCACCACATCCCGTCAAATAAATGAAACCATCGCCAGCGTTTTTGTCGCATCAGCTTTTGCTGCACTCATTTAAACGCTTGCGGCCTGAGCCGGGCGTTCACAGCCAAAATACAAAGCATTGTCCGTCCAAAGGTGGAACTACGAACCGAAATCCATGCTTCGTTGTCTGGACATATCAATCGCCGCCGAGTCTGGACACCATGCAGCAATGACCTGCGATTTTGGTGTCTCTTCTGGGGATCCACGGAGCCATGCACCGAAATTTATGTGCGTCTGGCTGGTCGAAACTTTCGGATGCGGCGGCGTTCTTCGCGGTTCAACGGGATGTCAAAGACGGAGGGGTCGAACTCGGTTGCGTGACGCACCGATTTGCCGTGCTTTTCACGCAGCTCACGATAGTGAGATTTCAAACGTTCTGCGTAGGCTTTGTCTCGTACCACCATGTCAGCCCAGAAATCCAGGAGCTCCGCAGCATACGATGACTGCGTGTGGAATGGGTCCAGAAAAGGATTGGCAAATTCTTCGTTCGTCATGCGCCAGACTTCGTCCGCGCCAGAATTCCATGTGTAACTGATGGTGGCGACTTCACGCGGATGCTGATCAGATTCGGACTTTGCGTGCAGGACTTTGATGATCACTCGCTCGCAATTGCAACTCAGGTCCGTGCAAAAGTATTCCATGAACAGGAACGCTCCCACGGGTATGGTTTCGCCACCTTCGGGAAGTATGGCCGTTCGCAGTTCCGTTTTCGTCTTCCGGGGAAACGCTTCGAAGTATCCAATGACTGACATCTTATTAAAGTCCTTTTCAGTAAGCACAAGTAAGCGCCAAATTGTTTTCAATCGTTTCGCCATGGTGCTTTTCGGCGATGATGTGATCTACTTGACACCCGTAGAACGTATCCGATTCACTGATACGGCAATACTCGCATCTACCTGCAGCGCGTTCGATCACCAGGCGGCGAAGATCAGTCGAAATGTAAGACGTCATTCGGAGACAAGTTTCCGAGCTTTGGCCTTTGCCAATCTCATGATGTGCTCAACCTGCAAGAAGTGATCAAGCTCAGAGCGTTCTTCCACAGTAAGCTCGGAAGCTTTTTCACGGGCGATCAAGTCAGCCACGCGGTCTTTTGATTCCGGTGAGGGGCAAAACAATGCAACGGTCTGCGGAGTTGTCCCAGATGCAATGAAGTCTACGATGTCAGAGTATGCTCGGCTCATGATCGTATTTTACGGTAAATAAGAAGAAAAGCAAACAGCGTCATATCGAGCGGGATAACGACCGCCATCAGCGGATGGCTGGCGAAAAGTGTCCATGTCAAAACCGCAACGACCGCCATTCCGCTGCACGGAATTGTTCAAGTAAGCCGCTGTCGCGGCGGGGGTTGTCTGTGCTGAATGATACGGCGAAGTTGTAGCGTTTGGCAATGGGGACTGGTCATTCTGTCTGCTGTTGGGGCGTCACTGGATGCTCCGTTTGTGGTTTCTGACAGAAAGACTTTCACATGGCCCCTTCTCACAACGACTCACGAAACAATAATGGCGACGATCGCAATCGCAATGCCCGACGACGAAAGATTGAACCAGCGCACAAGGAACTGTCGGTCGCGTGGCGATACATTATT
>JAGQQS010000671.1 GCA_020426105.1 Planctomycetaceae bacterium | reverse complement strand
TGCCGAACTCGATTCTGCGGCACTCACGGAGGTCAAAGGAATACTTCGCAGCCGCTGTCTGGAATGCCATCGTGTTGAGGCATCGTCAACGGACTTCGATGTTCTGAATGTGGCTTCGCTGATTAAGTCTGCAGCCGTCAAGCCGGGGGATGCTGATGGGTCACTACTGATGAAAGTCATCACCACAGATGATCCGGAGATCCGTATGCCTATGGATCTGCCCGAAATGCCGGCCGACGAGATCGAAAAGATTCGACGCTGGATTGCCGACGGAGCCAGGCCGTTTCCTGAAGACGTGCAGACGCCGGATGTTGAAGATAAAGAGACTGCTTTTGTGAATACGGTGGGAGTTGAATACGTGCTGAAGCACATTCTGGCTCATCAGCGCGCACAAAAAGCAGATCACCAGAAGTACATGCGTTACTTCAGCGCAAATCACCTGCTGACCCGCGGTGCGACGCGTGATGAACTTGATCTGCAGCGCGATGCTCTGGCAAAAACGATAAATCACCTCACCTACGAACGAGATCCCGTCGAACTGGAAGTGATTGACGGAGAAACCGCCTCAGTGTTTGCCGTCGATATCCGCAAGCTGGGCTGGCACACCGATCTGCTTACTGCTGCCGATGACTTTGTTGCGACCAAGACCGGGCTGGATACGTATGACCTCTTGCTGCTGGAGTATCCCTATGGCATCGGGTACAGCGATTCTGAAACTTACGATCGACTGGTAACTGAATTCCTCAAGCCATCAAAGATGATACGGCAGATTCCCTATCTGCGGTCCGATTGGTTTTGCAGCACGGCCCTGCAACCTGCGTTGTATCACGACATTATGAAACTGCCGCATAACGTAACGGATCTGGAACGTGACATCATCGGTGTCAAAGCAGACGAAGACCTGAAGCACGAAAAGGTCAGCCGTGGTGCCGTGATTCTGTCGGGGGTTTCTCGCAATAACCGAGCGGCCGAACGGTACTCTGCTCCGCATGGTGCGTACTGGAAGTCGATCGACTACGCCACCAATGTCGGCGACGAAAACATCTTCCGCGACCCCGTGAATCTCCATGGCGTCGGTGGCGAAATGATCTTCAATCTTCCGAACGGACTGCAGGGTTATTATCTGGCCGATGCCACCGGCGCTCGACTGGACGCTGGTCCCACAGAGATCGTGACGGATAAGTTTGCTGAAGACAAAGTCGTTCGCAACGCGTTGTCCTGTGTCCGGTGCCATGATCGCGGCATCAAGGCCTTTAAGGACGTTGTGCGTCCGGCGGTCGAGTTGCTGCCGGGGCACCTGGGTTACAGCAAGAAGCAGGTACTGGCACTTTATCCGGAACAGGAACAGTTGAGTGCTTTATTGAAAAAGGATGGCGATCGGTTTCTGGATGCCATGGAGAAAGTGCTCGGCCATCCTCAGACCACTGAACCATTGACCCCGGTGACTCGCCGATTCCTGGAAGACCCGCTGCTGCTGGGGACTGTTTCCGGAGAACTGGGGCTGGCTAAAAGTGATGACATGGCATCAGTATTTCGCAGTCGGCAATACGCAGCACTGGGGCTGGTTCCTCTGGCCAGCAAGGGAGCTGTGCGACGTGACACGTGGGAAGATTATTTCGACCAGGTGGTTCGAGAGCTGGGACTTGGCGAACCAGTCATTCCACTGGACGCCGTGACGCGGCTGAACTACGCCCCGGTGGGTGTCGGGCCGGACGTCAGCATCACAACGACTCGCGGCAGCCGTTTCTTTGCGGCGGGTGACAAGATTGCCATCATTGTCAGGAACAATGGCAAACTGCCGGTCTTTATTGAACTGGTGGGTACAGGAACAAAGGGCGAAAAGGTGGTGCTGGTGCCCTCGGGAACTAAACTGGAGGCCGGTGCCGAACAACGTTTCCCGGAAGAAGGCACGATCACGGTCAAGGCCGCCACCGGTCGCGAATTCATTACCGTATTTGCCAGCGAAAAAGAGTTCGCCGCCGGCACACACTACAAAAGTAAGCACACCGCCGACCGCTATGTCCACGAACTTCCAACCTCAGATGCCGCAGCGATTGTGAAGAAAACACTGGTGCTTGAGACGCGGTAGGGAGAGGCCGCTGACGATGAAGACGCAGGATAACTACAAATCGCACGAGTCTAATCGCAATTAAATCCAGGAGAGCAATTAATTGAGCGAATGGTCTCACATCATTGGAGAGAACAAATCACATCCGCACATTGGACTTGTAGTCATTCGTGCAATTCGTGTGATTCGTGGTTGTATGCCCGTGCCTTGGAATTACGCAGCAATGCACTCGGAGCAGATCACGCGAAAACCGCGGACAGCCACACCGAACTGGGCAACGCTTATTACGAAGCCGGTCAGTATGCCGAAGCGTTGACATCTTTTCTGAAAGCTTTGGAGATTCGCGAGAAAGTGCCTGGTGACCAGCAGGCAGACACCGCGGTTAGTGCGACCGATGTGGCCTACGCCTACCGAAACCTCGGGGAATTCGCAAAGGCGGAGCCATATCATCAACGAGCGGCCGAAATCTACGAAAACATTCACGGGCTCGAACATTCGCTCACTATCACTACTCTCAATGACATTGCCTTCGTCAAACTTCGCCAGGGAAAACATGGGGAGAAGACGACGCTGTACACCCAACAATACGCTTTAGAACGCGTGGCCAAATCACTCCACAGTCCGCAGGTCGCGCTGTTTGCGACGCACGGCTTCTTTTTGCCGGCTCAGGAACTGGCGGCCGAACAAAACGCTGGTGATGCTGAGCACACATCCTGGTCCGGAGGACTGGATGCCAAAGGCAATGCTATCGAAAATCCCCTGCTTCGTTGCGGTCTTCTGTTGGCCGGCTGCAACAATGGCGGCGTCGAGGTGGGTGACGATGATGGACTTCTGACCGGTCTCGAGATTGTCGGGATTGATTTCCGAGGAACCGAGTTGGTGGTGCTGAGCGCTTGTCAGACCGGCCTCGGCGACGTGCGTGACGGCGAGGGGGTGGCCGGTCTGCGTCAGGCGTTTCAACTTGCCGGTGCGAAGTCAGTGGTAGCAACACTTTGGGAGATTCCGGACAGCGACAGTACACAGTTGATGATTACGTTTTTCCAGAGCCTGGCTGAAGGGAAAACGAGTTCAGAAGCACTTCGGACCGCTCAGCTGGAACGGATCGAAACCCATCGCAGACGCTTTGGAGCCGCTCATCCGTTTTACTGGGCGGCGTTCACGTTGACGGGGCAATAGCCTCTCTCGGTGTCGATTCCGGCCAGAAAGTGGCG
>JAGQQS010000670.1 GCA_020426105.1 Planctomycetaceae bacterium | reverse complement strand
TGGCTGGTCATTTGTCACGCAATGCACAGCTCCGCCGTTGAACCACAATTCGCGAGTATCCGTCATGATCACTTCGCGACCGGGAAACAGTTTCTGCAACTGCGCCTTCGCATTGTTGTCGAACTGAGCGTTGCCATAACTGGAAGCCACGACGACTCCGTTCGCGACAAGAAAGTTGGTGTAGTTGGCGGCCATGCGTTCGCCTCGATATTGCACGTAGCCGGGAATATCCAGTCGCACAACATTCAACCCCGCAGCTCGAATGATGGCAGCCGATTTCTCAAACAACGCAGCGTCCGGGTCGTTTTGATTGGCATAACGGCTCACGACGACGGTGTTCTCATTCACGAATCGAGCGATACCATCGACGTGTCCGTCAGTGAGGTCACCGGCGGCTGAACCCTCCAGCCAGACGATCTTTGACACGCCGAACTTGCCCTTCAGTACCGTTTCCAGCTGGCTGCGACTCATGCCTGGGTTGCGTTGATGCAGGACAGTCCACGACGTGATGACGGTATCTTTGCCATTGAACTCCAGAGTCCCTTTCTCCAACACAACATTGACTTTTTCGTATCCAACGCCTTCGATCTTCGCGACAAACTGCGGAACTGCGTCATCCTTACGAGACGGCCCGCCATCGCCGCCCCAGCCGTCGAAGCCCCAATCCTGCACGGCCATTTTCTTCACGCCTTTGGAATCTGTTTGCTCAACCCAGATCGCTCCGTTGTCGCGCATCCAGCTCCAGTCGTACGGCATGATCTGGAATTGCACGTTGTTCAACGGCACGCCTCGCTGAGTCAGAAACTGCATCGCTTCGGTCTTCGCCGACTGACTTTCCACAACCAGATTCACCTGCTCGGTGCGTTGCAGAGCTTTGATGATCCCGGCGAAGTTGTCACGGTAAGATCGCTCTTCACCTTTGGGCCATTGCATCCATGTCGAATCGTGACGCTCCCATTCGGCTGGAACTCGATTCTTCACACTGCTGACAGCCGGTTCATCAACAAGCTGATTTCGCCCCGCGCCGCCGTTGAGCACGTCATCGCCGGGACCGCCATTGAGGTAGTCATCTCCGTCATCGCCAAAGATGCGATCATTGCCCGCGTTGCCGCTAAGTCGATCATTTCCGCGTCCGCCGTAGATCGTGTCATTTCCCAGGCCGCCGACGATAACGTCATTACCATCATCGCCGCGCAGCATGGTCGGCGTTGTGATTTTTCCGGCCGACTCATCAATCTGGATATGATCGTTCCCAGCGCCGCCGGAAACCTGAATCGAATTCACATCGGCCGCGTACTGCTCATCGACAATCCGGCCGTTGACTTCCGCCAGCAGCACTGACGGATCGACGTCATCCCGAGCTACATAGATTTCATCATTGCCATTGGTGCCGGTGATGTTCCATGTTCCGTTAGCCGTCAAAGTGGCCGCCAGCAACTGACGAGTTTCCAAAGGCTCCAAGGCATAGCGATTCCCGGCAACATGGATTCTTCGTCGATTGTTTTTGAACAGAGAATTGAAGAGTGTCATCGATCGTCTCCAGAAGTGTGATTTGAGATTCATCGCTGCCACAACAGCAACGTGTCCGAATCATGCACTTCTTCGACGATCTCGGCGTTTCCATCCGTGCTGCGGATGTTTCCATTTGTGCTTTTGCGGGAGTCGGCGAGCGGGGAACGTGAGTCCCCGATTCCCGGTGCCGCCCACAATCAGAGGATTGACAACTACTGCTCGCCGTGGATAACTGCCTCACAGGGGAACGACAGGCAGGCAGATCTCAATGTCCCAGCGGCCGTCCGCAGTAAGCTGTCCGTCGGAGAAATACCGCTCAAATCGAGGACCATCGGCTGGCTGATAGCCGCTGCGAGGCAGCCAATGCCGCATCAGGCGAGTCCACGGCAGATCAAAGTCGTGTTGTATGACGTCGCATCGAAAAATGGCGTAGCGACCGGCGGGAATGGATTGAGTATTCATGCCGGCTCCGGGCCAGATGCCTTCGTCGATTTGCAGGCACGCATCGAAGCGACATTTATCGTCGGGCGTAATATCAGAATCATCCCATGGGATGCCGAGATATCGATCGTCCACATGCAACTGTCGAGCTTCTGCCCATCGCTGCAATTCGTCAAACGTCGCCTGTACGCCGCGATCACTGTACGATCCGAAATGTCGCCGGTATGCAACTCGAATCTCGGGCAGAGATCTGACGATGACTTTGAGATCGGAAGTTGGCGATTCAAACGAGTTAATAAACAATTGAGCTGAATCTGGCGTCTCTTGTTCGTCTCGCGGCACTTCCCTCGAATCAGCATGTCGCTGTCGATACTCGGTAGGTGAAACGTCGAAGTGCTTGCGAAAGGCCTTCGCGAAATTCTGTGAACTTGAAAATCCAAGTTCCATCGCAAGGCTTGTAATGTCTTCATGAGGCCGAAACACCAGATGCCGCGCCGCCGTCTCCAGCCGAATTCGCCGAGTGAAATCCGCGACTGTCTCTCCAACAAACGCATGGAACAGCCGCTGAAAATGAAACACCGAAAACGGAGCTGCCGCTGCAATCTCTGCGACCGTCGGACTGGTCGACAGATTCGCATTGATGAAGTCGATCGCTCGACAGATTCTGTGTTTGTATTCTGAGTCTGAATGCATGAGTCTTTCGGGCCGATTCAACGTCATGCTGAAGGAGCATTGAATGCAGGCGAAGTGTAACGCCGTTGTGTTCAGTTGTTGACTTCAGGTTCCGGTGAGAAAGCGTTTCTTTAAAGTGTTTCCAAGCACGAGATCTGGTTCAATCAATTTCTTGTCTATTGATGTCGAAGGAACGAACTTCGCCCATGGCCTTGTGAGAGGCAGACTCATCGCTTTGTGGGATGGCCGTGGTAAAGATAGATCGCACCATACGTCCAGTTTGGCTTTGGCATGCCGGGGAAATTCACTCGGTCCATCATCAGCGCAACATAAGGAGCTGGATAACCATCAGGAAGCGGAATGACGTTGGGCCAGATGCGAGTACCAGTCTTTTCGTTCCATGGCGGCAAGTCCACATTCAGTTCTCCTGCTGGCGTCAGGTCCGGATAGTTGCGAATGTAGATCTTTCGATCGGCGCTCCCGAAAAGTGCGTAGCGTTTGTTACCGAACTTCTGAATCATCGTGCCGGTACTATCCATCTCAACGGGTCCCGCCAGACGCGAATATCCCTGATCCCACTGGTCGCTTTCCCACATGCTGGCGCGGTACTTCTTGTCGTGCTCGCACAGCAGCATTCGCCATTTACCGGCGTTCCTATCGTAGATCCCGTGAGGATCTTCGTGGGCGCCCGAGATTCCAATGGGGCGAGCCTGCATGATTGAGAATCCTCGACGCGGATCCCTCGCAGAACTGATCGCAAGGATCGTCTTGACTTCTGGTCGACCCGCGCCATCGAGTGCGCTGAAACCGGTGGTCCAGCCTCGCCATGTGCCTGTCTTCGAATCGCGAAAGACGTGAGACGCCAGGTCGTTTCGCAGCAATCCGTCGTTCATGTCGAACACAATGACACCTTCGAATCGAAGATCGAAGACGGAGGGATTCAGCGAGAAGACGCCCTGTAGTGGATGGGGCAGCGCACGGCCTCGCAGTGTCATGGTGAACCAGAGTCGTCCTTCGTCCAGCAGCGGCGCCCCTTCTTCATCCGTGATGGCCCGAATATCCGCCTGGCCCGTTCCTGGTGACAAACAAGATTCCGCACCCGTGAGCGTCACCTGAGCATTGGACTTGAGGTCTGCGTAAATGGCATAGTCCATTTGTTGAATTCGTGCCCGCTCTCTGAGATCCAGATGCTGCGCGAAATCCGACACACCTGCGAGATACGAACGGCCTTCGGACTCCAGAAACACGTTCACTCCAACGGCCGACATCTGAACTCGAAGAGTCAGGTTTGGCAAAACAGCCCCCTCCGGCACCGGCCACTCTTCCTTGACCACGTGCTGTCCATCCAGCAGGACGTTCCAGGTGACCGCTTCGGGCTTTCCATCGCGGAATCGCACGGAAGCTGACAGTGAGTCCTTTGTTGATGCATGTGCAAAGACCAAACCAGCAGTTCCGTTGCCTTCGACTTTCGCGATGGCCAGTTCATATGTTGCGAATGGGTTGAAGCCGCCAGCCCATCTCAGCGAAGAGCCATCGGCGTCAGGCGAAGAGGCGACCAGATGGCCCCTGGAAAGTTCCCATCGGACTAGAGAATTCGGCAACTTCTCCGGATGCATCAGATCAAAGTCATGAACCATCGCCGGTTTGATGGACGACAGTGGGAGGTTCTGACCGGAATCAAACACCAGACGTGTGACGGCCTGTCGACGAAACAGAATCTCATCCGGACGTACATCATCCTGAGCGATGCTGATCGTCCCGTGCCAGACGAGCAGAAGAGCGGAGACAATCCAGGTTCGATTCTTCATGGGAGTTCCTGAGGACGCTGATTCCGTCAGTTCTTTTGGGTTGCTTTGTTCGCCGGAGTCTTCGGTACGGGCTTCGTTGGTGAGAACGGCTGAATCTCCACGTCATTCTTCTGCGGAGCACCAGGAGTGCTGCGACCTTCCTGCTGATACTTTTGCAGGAGCGATTTCAGTTCAAGAACAAGCTCCGGCTTCTGACCATATTGGTTGTTCTGTTGAGCCGGATCTTCGCGAAGGTTGAAGAGTTCTCCGGGGTGCGAGTGCTGAGGATAGCCGCGTTCGTCTTTGAGCCACTGCGGCTCCCCGTGGGTGCCATTGTCGTCTCCGCTGGGTGCATCAATGAGAACCCAGTCGCCCCGGCGGATGGCGAACTTACCGCGAGCACTATGATGGACCGTTGCCTCGCGAACGGGCTCCTGAAGTTCCTTGCCGAGCAGCACCGGGAGAATGCTGACACTGTCTTCCGCAACGTTGTCCGGCAACGTCTCGCCCAGGATGGCGGCAACTGTCGCAAGGAAGTCCACATGGCAGATCACTTCATCGCTGGAAGTTCCGGCCTTGATTTTTCCTGGCCAGCGGGTGATGAAAGGAACGCGATGACCGCCTTCCCATGCATCCCGCTTTGCCCCTCGAAGTTCTCCAGCGCTGCGATGGCCAAATTGCTGAACACGATCATACGCACCAGGATTCACTTCGCCGGTAATCTCAGGGCCGTTGTCACTGGTGAAGACAACCAGAGTGTTCTCTGCGACTCCCGCACGCTCAAGTGCATCAATAATCTGTCCAATGCTCCGGTCGGTTTGATGGACAAAGTCTCCATAAGCACCGACTGGTGTGGTTCCCGCGAACTCCGACGAAGGCACCACCGGGTAGTGTGGAGACGTCAGCGAAAAGTAAAGGAAGAACGGCTTTTCTTTCTTCGCGGCATCTTCGATCCAATTCACCGCATGTGTTGTCAGTCCGGGCAGAATGTCTTCCAGTTTCCAGCCCGGAACGGTGGGCCCCGGAATGTTGAAATTGGCACCGTTCATCGGCAAGGATGGAATCCCGACCGTGCGGTCGTTTTCGATGAAGCAATACGGCGGATAGTTCGGCACGATGGTCCCGAAGTAATGGTCGAAGCCTCGCGTGATTGGCCCATCGGTGATCGGCTGAGAGAAGTCAACGTTGCTCAGTGCGTTCTTTGCTCCACCGACCGGTGGCTTGCCGTCTGTTGTGGCATAGTTCTGGCCCAGGTGCCACTTTCCAATGCAGGCCGTTGCATAACCACGCTGCTGCAGAAGTTTGCCGACGGTCAGACGGTCTGGCGCGATGAGCGGCTTGTCCCATGGTCCCAGAACATTTCGCTGCAGTCGAGTTCGCCATGCATAGCGCCCGGTCAGCAGCGCATAACGAGTGGGCGTGCAGACAGAAGATGGCGAATGAGCATCCGTGAATCGCAATCCTTCGGAAGCAAGCCTGTCGAGTCGCGGAGTGGGAATCTTCGACTGCGGGTTGTAACAGCCGAGATCGCCGTAGCCCAGATCGTCGGCGAGTATGTAAACGATGTTCGGCTGTTCTGCGGCGAACAACGCATCAGTATAGCCAGCAAGACAAATCAAAAAAATGATGAGTTGATTGTTCAAGCATTCCGGCTTGTGTTGACGCTTCATTGTGTCTCGTTGCGGTTTGTGGTCGGTGTGGGGCGTATCATCCAGCTCTGCATGACTATGGTTTTCCGGTCACTTTGCGGGAATCTCGTTGACCGTGTAAAACGCGTTGCGATGCAGCAGTGCTTCACCATCGTTAGAACGCAGTGCGAGGAGATCCAGTTCGTACACAAATCCCCGATTCAGGTTTTCCAGAGTAAGTTTGGCTGAGAGTCTATCTTCGGCGAGCGTCACGGAAGTCACCGCGGGCTTCTGTTGTTCGATTTCTGGTCCACCGTAACCGGCATGATACGGATGTGTAAACGCAGAAACCGAATAGGAGGACGGCGAACTGCCGGTGGTAGATTCGACAGGCTTTGTGAACGTCAGTTTGAATCCATCAGGTTCGATCGTGATCCGCTTGATCTCGAACGGCATCTTGCCGCTCCATTCGAGTCGTTCCAAAGCGAACGGTTTGATACCTCGCACCGGCCAGCCTCGGTTCGTACCACCGCACAGCAGGTTGCCGCCGGGAGTGAATTCTACGTTGAGTATCCCGGTTGAAAGACCTTCGCGAAACGGGTAGCACGCTCCCTGCCACACGCCGTTCACTTGTTCGGTTGTAGCTCGCATCACGATGGATTGAGTGTAGTCACCGAGGAACAACTGATTCTCAAACGGACCGAACTTGCCCCCGGTCTTATCGAGGTTGAACGCCGTGATCGATCGTCCCATCCGGATGTA